>JBPCSY010000262.1:0-12826 GCA_051006695.1 Candidatus Nanopelagicales bacterium | reverse complement strand
CAACGGGGCCCTGCGCCCGCCGGTCGTCTTCGTGCGTGATGGGCAGGCCCGGGCTGTGGTGCGCCGAGAGACCTATGATGACCTAATTGTCCGAGATATGGCATTTTGATTTTCGGGATTTCCGGAGATACCCCCTGGTAACACCGAAGGCCTTACGATTCGGACATTGTGGCCTCCCGGCCTCACATCACGTTATGGAGATTTACATGCTGAACCGACGCATGGGCGCCTCACTGGCTGCCCTGGGCGCAACCGCCCTCCTGCTCGCCGCCTGCGGTGGGTCGTCCAGTTCCACCGCCTCCAGCGCAGCCCCGGCTGCCTCCACCGCAGCTTCCGCAGCGGCCGGTGTCGGCGCCTCTGCCGCCCTGCTGCCCCAGGAATACAAGGACAAGGGCGAGGTCAACGTCGCCAGCGACATCCCCTACCCCCCGATGGAGATCCTGGCCGAGGACGGCACCGTCTCGGGCCTCGACTACGACCTTTCGCAGGCCCTCGGCCAGCAGCTGGGCGTGAAGTTCAGCTTCAACAAGCAGGCGTGGGATTCGATCATCCCGTCGCTGCAGTCCGGCAACCACGACATCATCATGTCGGGCATGAACGACACGGTTGAGCGTCAGCAGACCCTCGACTTCGTCGATTACTTCCTGGGCGGTTTCTCCATCCTCGTGGCCAAGGGCAACCCCGATGGCATCACCACGCTCAAGGATCTCTGTGGCAAGACGGTCGCCGAGGAGACCGAGGTTGCGCAGATTGACCTCATCAAGGCAGTCTCGAAGGAGTGCCCGGCCGGCCAGGAGATCACCATCCTGGAGCTCCCGTCCGACAGCGATGCGCAGAACGCCGTGCGTGCGGGCAAGGCCTCGGCCGACGTTCTCGACGCAGCGGTTGCCGGATACAGCGCAGCCACCGCACCCGATCTCTTCGAGGTCGTCGTTGATCCCAACGAGCCCAATGGTGTCGAGCCGGTCTACACCGGTATCGGTGTTCTCAAGGAGGATTCCGGCCTGACCGCAGCTCTCCAGGCTGCCCTGCAGGAGCTCATCGACAACGGCACCTACATGGAGATCATGAACAAGTACGGTCTCGGCCAGTACGCCGTGACCGAGGCTGTCATCAACGGCACCAAGGGCTGATCAGACTCCGTCTGACCTGACCGATCACGACTAAACCGGGAAGGGGAATCGCCATGGCCATCGACGTCGAGCGTTCGACGGACGATGATGTCGTGGCGATTCCCCTTCGCCATCCCGGGCGCTGGATAGCCGCGGCGGCGGTCATCGTGGTGCTGGGCCTGCTGCTCAACTCGCTCTGGAATAACGAGAACATCGCCAAGGAATACATCTGGCAGTTCATCTTCGATCCGCGCATCATCAAGGGCGTCTGGATCACTCTCGCGGTCACCCTGATCTCGATGGTGATCGCCACGATCCTCGCGATCATCCTCGCGATCATGCGCATGTCATCGAACCCGGTGCTGCGCGGCGTCTCGTTCCTCTACATCTGGTTCTTCCGCGGCACCCCGCTGCTGGTGCAGATCGTCTTCTGGGGCTACCTGGGCCTGCTCTACAAGCAGATTTCGCTGGGTGTCCCGCTCACCGACTTCCACATCTTCGCGGTCGACACCAACACGCTGATCCCCGCGTTCGTCGGCGGCGTGATCGCGCTGAGCCTCAACGAGGCCGCCTACGCAGCCGAGATCGTGCGCGCGGGCCTGCTCTCAATCGATCACGGCCAGCGCGAGGCTGCCTACTCGCTCGGTATGGGCCCCGGCTACACCCTGCGCCGCATCGTTCTGCCCCAGTCGATGAAGGTCATCATTCCGCCGATGGGCAACGAGACCATCTCGATGCTCAAGAACACCTCCCTGCTTGCCGTTGTCGCGGTGCCCGAGCTCTACACGGCTGCGAGCCAGATCTCGTCCGGCAACCTTCGTCAGGTCGAGCTGCTCATCGTCGCGAGCCTCTGGTACCTCTTCATTACGTCAGTGCTTTCAGTTCCTCAGTTCTACCTTGAGCGCTACTACGCACGCGGTAACTCACGTGAGCTCCCTCCGACTCCCATGCAGCAGCTCAAGCGCACCATCGGTCGCATGCGCGGTCGAGCTGACAACCGTCGCATTGCCGCACAGGCCCACGAGAGGGCGGAGTCATGAGCGAGCAGGAATTGATGGTTGACGCACGTGGCGTGCGAAAGTGGTTCGGCGCCAATGAGGTGCTCAAGTCGATCTCGCTGACCATTCCGCGTGGCGAGGTTCTCTCGCTTCTCGGCCCGTCCGGCTCGGGAAAGTCGACCTTCCTGCGGTGCATCAACCACCTCGAGAGCATTGACGGCGGGCGCATCTACGTCGACGACGAGCTCATCGGCTACAAGCAGCGCGGCGACAAAATCCACGAGATGAAGCCTCGCGAGATTGCCAAGCAGCGACGCAAGATCGGCATGGTCTTCCAGAGATTCAATCTCTTCCCGCACATGACCGCCCTCGGGAACATCACCGATGCACCGATCGGCGTGAATGGCGAGTCCAAGGCGGAAGCCACAGCACATGCGCGTGAACTGCTGGAGCGCGTGGGTCTTGCCGACAAGGCCGATGCCTACCCCGCGCAGCTCTCCGGCGGCCAGCAGCAGCGCGTGGCCATCGCCCGAGCGCTGGCGATGAAGCCGAAGCTGATGCTGTTCGATGAGCCCACCTCCGCACTCGACCCCGAACTGGTCGGCGATGTGCTTGACGTCATGCGTGATCTCGCGAAGTCGGGCATGACCATGATCGTCGTGACTCACGAGATCGGTTTCTCCCGCGAGGTGGCCGATCGCATGGTGTTCATGGACGGCGGTGTCGTAGTCGAGGCAGGTGCCCCACGCGATGTGCTCGATAACCCGCAGCACCCGCGCACTCAGGCCTTCCTCGAATCCGTGCTCTAGCCGGACTCCCCGATGGCACTCGTCGCCGGAGTCGATTCCTCCACCCAGTCGGTCAAGGTCGTCGTTCGTGACGCTGACTCCGGTGCGCTCATTCGCGAATCCCGCGCACCTCACCCCGAAGGCACCTCGGTCGATCCACGCGAGTGGTGGACCGCGCTCAATACTGCCCTCGACGGAATGCTTGATGATGTCTCAGCGATTGCTGTCGCCGGTCAGCAGCACGGAATGGTCGCCCTCGACGCTGCAGGCGAGCCGGTGCGCGATGCACTCCTGTGGAATGACACGCGCTCGGCCGGTGCGGCTGATGACCTCGTGCGCGAGTGGGGTGGGCCGCACGCCTGGGCCGATGCGGTCGGAAGCGTGCCCGTCGCCGCATTCACCGTGAGCAAGGCACGTTGGCTCGCGCAGCATGAGCCGGAGAATGCGGCTCGCGCGGAGTCGATGATGCTGCCGCACGACTACCTGACCTGGCGACTTGCCGGCTGCCCCGAGGTGGCTACCACTGATCGCGGTGATGTCTCGGGTACCGGTTACTGGTCGCCGGCGACAGGCGAATACCGCGGTGATCTCTTCGAACTGGCCTTCGGGCGCCGGCTTCGGCTTCCTCGTGTCGCCGCCCCGGCAGAGATCGTCGGCGAGACCGCCTCCGGAATCGCCATCGCTCCCGGTACCGGTGACAACATGGGTGCTGCGCTTGCCCTCGAACTTGCACCGGGCGATGTCGTGGTGTCGCTCGGAACGTCCGGCACGGCCTTCGCCTGCTCCTCAGTTCCCTCCGCCGACGCCAGTGGCGCAGTTGCCGGCTTCGCTGATGCGACCGGCCGTTTCCTCCCGCTGGTGTGCACCCTCAATGCCGCACGGATTCTCACCTCGACGGCAGCGATGCTCGGCGTCGGAGTCGACAAGCTGGCCGAACTCGCACTCTCCGCCCCGCCCGGCTCAGGCGGACTCGTACTTCTTCCGTACTTCGACGGCGAGCGCACCCCTAACCTGCCCGAGGCCACCGGTTCGTTGCACGGCATCACTCGGGCGAACTACACGCCGGCGAACATTGCGCGATCGGCATACGAGGGCATGCTCTGCGGGCTTGCCGATGCGGTTGATGCCCTGGTCCACGTGGGAGTCACTCCGGGTCGCATCATGCTCGTGGGCGGTGCCGCAGCCAATATGGCGGTCGCGCGCATTGCCACCACCCTCTTCGATGCGCCGATCGAAATCCCGACTCCCGGCGAGTATGTCGCCGACGGCGCAGCCCGTCAGGCGGCCTGGGCGTTCAGTGGTGCGAGTGCAGCACCGGCATGGGGTCTGGGAGCCTCAGGCTCTTGCTTCGAGCCCGCTCGGGTCAGCGCCGTGCGAGATGCCTACTCCGCCGCGCGTGATCTCGTCGCTCAGTAGACATACACACGCGTGCCGAGAGGTGAGTGGCGAAACAACCATCCCGCGGCTCGGAAATCGCGGAGATTCACGCAGCCACGAGATGCTCCGTTGTAGCCATCGAGACGGAACGCCTTCGAATAGTGAATGCTCTCGGCCCCGTTGTAGAACAGTGAGTACGGCATCGCCGTGCCGTAATCCGTGGATCGGTGATAGCGGGCCTTGCGGTAAACCCTGAAGGTACCGAGGTCAGTGGGGAATCGGGGAGCACCGATTCGAATGTCCATGGTGCGAACCACCTTCCCGTCGCGCACATAGCGCAGCGCCAGGAAGGTGGTATCGATGCAGATGGTCGTCTCGACCTTGCAGGCGCGCGGAACAGGCGGAAGCACGGCTTCCTCGGCCACGGCTGCCACGGGTGTCGCGAGCATGAAAGTGAAAGCGGCGAGTGCGACCGGGAGCACGCGTCTCATGAGCGTGAGTCCAGCAGCCCCATCAGGGCGGCGATTCCGAGCACGGAGCGTGGTGAGTAGGCGGTACGCCAGAGGCCGCCATGGTTCGCCAGCGCACTGAACTGATCCATCGGATTCTCCAGCGGGGTGTCGGGATTAGCCACCGATGCAGGATTTCGCAGATCATGCACCAGCAGCGCGGCCATCAGCACGGTCGACGTAGCGGGCTCGAAGATCTCGACGCCGAAACGTCCGGCCCCCGCGTACGCCGCCGAGAGCGCACGATTCTTGATTACTGACTGAGTTCGCGTGGCGGGTGCGAGGTTCAAGGAGACGGGAACTCCCTGCGCCCGTGAATAGAGCGCTCGCCAGCGCTGAATGCGCTTGGCGAGAGCGTAGTTCGGACCCTGCTGGGGAATCAGTGAGTCATTGATGCCGATCTCGCGACCCTCGGGGGTGACGAAGACGTCGGGGTAATTGGGCTCAAACTGACCGGCCATGCGCAGCGGAGCCTGGAAGAGGGCCGCGAATCCGCGGGAGTCCCACCGCCGCTGCGCCTCGGCCACTGCCTCAATCGGCACCATGAAGACATCGGTGGGCGTGGCCAAGAATGCGAGCGTGATGTCATCGCGTCGATTGATCAGATCATCGGCGATCGCATCGGCGGCTATCGAGAGCAGTGCATGCGTGGCTCCGTCGGCATAGGCATATGTTCCGAGCACGAAGGGCTGATCGATGACATCGAGCCAGGTGCGAATCTCCGGTGCCTGGGTCAGCAGATTTGCGCCGGCATGCGCAGCGACCGTGATGTCATCGTCCGGATGCACAAGCCCACCCACGACGAAGGGTGGCTCCCCGTCAGCACCAAGGCCGATCGGAATGCGCATCGTGCCTGCGGTGCTACGCGCGGTCTGGATCAGTTTTTCCCATAGGTCCGGACGCGGGAGGTCAATGGCGTGAACCCGTGCTCCCCAACGCAACAGCGATCTGGTGGGGCCCATTTCCGCAGAGGCGCCCAGAATCGCGAGATCGACGTCGCTCAGGTCGAGCCAGTCGGGATTATCCAGCACCGCGTGCATCGCCTCGGCGAATCCCGGCTCGGTGATGCCGTCCTTGACCCAGGTGTCGATCTGCGTGCGCAGCTGCGTACCGAAAAGTCGGCGACCCCGGTAGGGAATCGAAAGGTCCTTCTCGCGCGCAGCATGGCCGCGCACTTCGACGGAGGCGAAGCTCGGGTCAGTGAAGGCGCCCATCGCATCGGCGAGGGTGTGCTCAACCCCCTGACGGATCATGCGAAAGCGGCGGTGTGCTGACGCAAGACCGTTCTGGGCAACGCTCAGGGTTGCGGCGGATGACGAGGTCGCGCTGATGATGATGTCGCGCAGCGGAGCCAGGTAGCCCGAGCGCCAGTCACGGGTGTGCTCGATGCGGGCAGCCAGCTCAGGGTCGATCTCGCGCACGCAGTCGGCGAAGATCGCCCGACCTGTGGCACTGGTGCTGCGCTCGCCATCGCCGCCGGCAGGGAAACAGACGCCATCCGGTGACTGATTCGATGCCATTAGCGCAGATTAGTCGGCTTCAGCCGCGTTCCATCAGAAGCTTGCGATACGGGGCGAGTTCGGAGGTCTTGTCGATTCCGATGACACCGACCAGGCCTGACTCGTCGAAGTACTCGGCGATGCATGCCTCATCGGGAGTGCCCGAGACGATCTCGATGCGGGTGGCATTGCCCGGCATGCCAAACGACTGGATCTTGTGGCTGTACTGATCAGACCAGAACGACGGCATCGCGGAGAACGGTGCCTGTGAGACCTCGTCGCCGGCGAGAAGCGCTGCGAGAGTCTGGCCGGCGCGCTTGCCTGTCTCGGTAGGCATGTTCCAGTGCTCGATTCGGCGCTTGGGGCCGGCGAAGAGTGCGTTGTGATGGCGCGCGATGTCGCCCACCGCTACGACATTGGTCGTGCCCTCGACGATCATCGCGTCATCGACAGGTAGCCCGTCGCTGAGATCAAGGCCATTGCCCTCGAGCCATTCGACGTTCGCCATGGAGCCGACGGCCTCCACGACGATGTTGGCAGGAAGCACCGTGCCGTCATCCAGGGTCGCTGATTGGACACGATCAGCGCCGTTGAACGCGGTGACGGTGCGGCCGAGGTAGAAGTTCACGCCATTGGCCTCGTGACGTCGTCGCATGCCGGCGCCGAGTTCGGCACCGAGTGGGCGAATCATCGGCTCAGCATCGAGGGCGACGATATTCACCTCGCAGTCGACCTTGCGCGCGGTAGCCGCAACCTCACAGCCGATGAAGCCGGCGCCCATGATGAGCACCTTGGCGCCGGGTACGAGTGCGGCGCGAAGTTCGCGGGCATCCTCTGCTGTGCGCAGCACGACCCGACCGGCCTGCGGACCGGGGATCGGCAGGCGTCGCGGGCGAATGCCGGCGGCAATGGCGAGTGCATCGAACTTCAGCACGGTTCCGTCGGCGAGAGTGACGGTGCCCTCCTTGATGCTGGAGGTCACTGCAGGGGAGCCGAGCTTCCAGGTGACGTCATCTACGTGAGCCTTGCGACGGAACTCGAGATCTGCGACCTCAACCCCACCCGCAAGGGCTTCCTTCGACAGCGGTGGCCGGTTGTACGGCAGGTGGATCTCGTCACCGACGATGGTGACCTCACCTGCGTAACCCGAAGCGCGCAGTGTCTCGGCAACGCGCAGGCCACCCAGGCCTGCGCCGATGATGACGACGCCGGCCATGACTAGGAGATCTCGATGGCCTGCATCGGGCAGACGTCTGCGGCGCTCTCGACATCGGCGCGGCGATCATCATCGACCTCGGCGACGTAGACGATGTGGCCGGCGTCATCAAGGGAGAAGACATCAGGTGCCTCGAAGCAGCACTGGCCGTAGTGCTGGCACTTGTCCATGTCGATGGTGACCTTGATCATTGCTTCTTCTCCTCAACGGTTGACGGGTAGAGATCCTTCGAAGGCGTGCGGATACCGCGGAATTCCCAGTCGCCGCCCTTGGCGGTCGAGATGACCTCCTCGCTCTCAGTCGGCTGGGCGCCAACGTCGGTGCGAATGGGGGTGGGGCCTTCCACGATCACGTTGGTCAGCGAGCCCAGGCCCTCGACCTCGACGGTGACGACATCGCCGGGGTAGACGGTGCGCGAGAACGCCGGGGTGCCGGAGAACAGGATGTCGCCGGGCACGAGCGTGATGGTGCGCGCGATATCGGCGACCAGGTAGTGCATGTCCCACTCCATCTCCGCGGTGGTGGAGTCCTGCTTCACGACGCCGTTCACGATGGTGCGAATGCGCTTGTTATGGAAATCCCAGTCGGTAACCAGGCCCGGGCCAATGGGCGCGAGGGTGTCGGCACCCTTGACGCGCAGCATGGAGCCGGCATCGGTGTCGCGGAAGTCATGGAGGCCGTAATCGTTGCCAATTGTGTAGCCGGCGATGTACTCGCCTGCCTCATCGGGCGAGATATTGCGGCAGGTCTTGCCGATGACGATGACGATCTCACCCTCGTAGTTCAGCCACTTGCACCCATTCGGGCGCACGACCGCGCCGTTGTGCGAGTTGAGCGCAGTGATCGGATTGTGGAAATAGGTGGGTGCCGGCGGCAGCTTGGTCATGAACTCCTGGGTACGGGAGTCGTAGTTCAGGTGAACGCAGATGATCTTCGTTGGCTCGACCGGAGGTAGGTGAATCGCATCAGCGATCGCCACCACGCGACCATCGCCGGCAATGAGATTCTCACCATCACGCTCGACCTGCACGGGTGCGCCATCGAGGAGGATCCTTCGGTATTCGGTCACGCTTCCGCCCTTCGAGTTGTCCAGCCGGTGTCAGGTCGATCGAACCCGACATGTACCTGGCTCGTGCCAATGGAGTTCTCATAGTCGCTGATCTGCACGCCCGGCGCGGAGAAATCGTTCTCGCCGAGTGCGGCGGCCATCATCACGTAATGCGCGAACTTCGCTTCGGGGCGCACCTTGAGGAATTCGGGCATTGTCTCGAGCACGAGATCGTGACGGCCTTCCTTGAACCACTCGAGGCGCTGATAATCGGCCTCGCGCGCTTCAGCGCTGAAGATGTGCGAGGGATCGCTGGCCTCATGCTTGCGCAGTTCGCGCAGCGGGTAGAACGTGTGCGAGAGGGAACCGGTGGCGATGATGATCACCTTGCGATCGCTCTTGCGGATGGCTTCGCCGATCGCACGGCCCACGCGTAGGAAATCCTCAGTATCAGCGGTCTGGCACACGCTCACTGAGATCCACGACTTATCGGGATTGCCCTTGCCGAGGTAACTCCAGATATTCACGGAGGGGTAGTAGATCGGCAGGTAGTGATCATCATTTGCGGTGATCCAGGTACCCGCGGGCTCGCCTTCAGCGGCAATCAGGTGCGCGAGCTCGGGATCACCCTTCCAGTCATACGGAATGCGGCACATGCCGCGCGGCAGCTCTTCGGCGGTAAAGAGGCCTGAGCGACGATCTTGGGCCGTGACGATGAACTCGACGGTCGTGAACCAGTGCGAGTCGAGCAGGAGCACGGTGTCGTAGTCGTAGGTGTCGAAGACATCGCGGCGCAACTTCTCGAGAGCGGGAACGAGAGAGATCTCTTTGCCCTCGTTCAGCTCGAGCCGTGTTTCCTTCGGCAGCATGATGGTCGGCACATGCGACAGCAGACCGGCTGCGACTACCTCCCCCATGACTCCTACTTCCATCCGTTCGGTGCGAACACGGTGTTCTTGACTTCGGCGTAGAAGTCGAATGACCACAGGCCGCCCTCGCGGCCGATGCCCGAGCGCTTCGAGCCACCGAACGGTGCCGAGAGATCTCGCACGAAGAAGCAGTTCACCCAGATCGTGCCGGCGACCAGGAACTTCGTGAAGGCCTCGGCGCGCTCGCGATTGCCGCTGACGACGCAGGCTGCCAGACCGAACTCGGTGCCGTTCGCGAGTGCCAGGCCTTCCTCATCGGTGTCGAAGGTCTGCATCGTGAGCACGGGGCCGAAGACCTCCTGAGTGAGGATCTCGCTGCCGACCGGCGCATCGATGACGAGTGTCGGCTTGATGTAGTGAGTGCCGAGTGCGGAATTCACCCCGCCGCCGTAGGCGATGGTCGCGCCGTCCTTCTTGGCGCGATCGATGAAGCCGGTGACGCGCTCGACGTGCGCGAGGTGGATATTCGGCCCGATCTGAGTTTCCTCATCACGCGGATCACCCTGCTTGATTTGCGCTGCACGCTCGGCGAACTTCGCGGCGAAGGCCTCGGCGATGCCTTTCTGCACGAGCAGTCGAGTGCCGGCGAGGCAGACCTGGCCGGCGTTGTCGTACTGCTCGATGGCGAGCTCGACCGCGAGATCGAGATCGGCGTCGTCGAGGATCACTGTCGGGCTCTTGCCGCCGAGCTCGAAGGAGCACGGGATCAAGTTCTCTGCCGCTGCGCGGGCCACGGCCTTGGCCGTCGGCACCGAACCGGTGAAGCAGATACGCGAGACATCGGGGTTCTCCGTGAGAGGTGCACCGGCCTCGACGCCGAAGCCCTGCACGACATTGAACACACCTGCGGGCAGGCCTGCCTCATGGGCAAGTTGCGCGAAGTACGAAGCCGTGAGCGGTGCCCACTCCGGTGGCTTGAGCACCACAGTGTCGCCCGAGGCCAATGCCGGACCGATGCGCCAGGTGGCGAGCATCAACGGGGCATTCCACGGGGTGATGATCACGGCAACACCGGAAGGATCCCAGGTGACGTGGTTGGTGTGACCGCGAGTCTCGAACTCGGGGTGCTTGAGATCGTTCATCGCGTAGTCAGCGAAGTAGCGGATATTCATGACGACGCGAGGCATGACGCCGCGGCGGTGCGAGCGCAGCAGTGAGCCGTTGTCGTGAGTCTCGAGCTGGGCGAGGTCTTCGATATGCGCCTCGATGTTGTCGGCGACCTTGTGCAGGATCGCGCCGCGCTCGTGCGAGCTCAGCTTCGCCCAGGCAGGGAAGGCGGCCTTTGCTGCTGCCACGGCAGCATCAGCCTCTGCGCGACCGCCGCGGCTGACCTGCGCGATGACTGTGCCATCGATGGGGGAGACGCTGTCAAAGGTCTCGGCCGAGGCCACGCGCTGGCCGCCGATCCAGTGCCGGGTATCAACCGTGACGCCCGCAACTGTGGCTGTCGACATCTGTGCTCGCATTCGTCGTTCGGAAAGTATGCTGATCGCAATTCTAGATCGTTCGGACCCTAACGGAATACGGGTTCGGCCACCAGCCTTTGGAGGAATTGTGACCCGTCCGCGCATCGCGATCCTGGGCCGATTCACCGAGTCTGCCAGTGCCCTGCGCTACCGCGGCCTGGTGAGCTCGCGGGCACTGCTCGAGTACGTGTGGGCTGCCGGTGGCGACCCCATGACCCTGCTGCCGGGCAGTGACCCCGATGCCCTCGACTGGGCGGCGCGATTGCGCGGCTTCGAGGGCGTACTTCTGCCGGGCGGCGGCGATATTCGTCCGACTCGCTATGGCAAGGGCGATGATGGCCCCACCTTGTATGACATGGACGACATGCAGGATGAGTCCGACTTCACCCTCACCCGCTACTGCCTTGAGCAGGGGATCCCGATGCTGGCGGTGTGCCGCGGCCTGCACGTGCTCAATGTGGTCACCGGCGGCACCCTCGTGGTCGACATGCCCGATCATCACCGCCATGTGGTGCACGACGTGGCCCTGAGCGCGGGCTCAGATGCCCTCGGCATTACCGATGCCCACGTGACTGCGTCCTGCTACCACCACCAGGCCATCGAGCGCGTGGGTGACGGCCTCACGGTGGTCGGTAGGTCGGCCGATGGGATCGTCGAGGCCGTGGTGGCAGACGCGAAGGCCTGGACAGTCGGCGTGCAGTGGCATCCGGAGGACACCTATGCGAGAGATGAGCACCAGATGCAGCTGATGCGACGCCTCGTGCAGGAGGCAGCGAACGCCTAGTTCGCGGCCTGCGTGATGCGGCGCAGGATGTCGGCAGCCACCGGCTGCTCGGTCGCACTGAGGTCGCGCACCACGTGGCGCTCGGCCTTGTTGAATTCCGGGAACAGCTTCTTCATCAGCCGCTTGCCCGAGGCAGTCAGCTCGACCGTGACCAGGCGACCGTCCTTCTCCCCGCGCTTGCGCTCAACAAAGCCGCGGCCCTCGAGGGTCGTGAGTACGCCGCTCAGCGTGGCCTTCGAGACACCGGCCTCGGAGGCGATCTCACGGGTCTCGGCGGACTCCCAGATCCAGGCCACCCAGAGCACCACGAAGGCTGTCCAGGTCAGGTTCGACTTCGCGAGAACCGTGCGCTCCATGTGATTGCGGGCGGCATTGGCGGCGCGGAAGAGGTTTGCCGTGACGGCCATGGCCTCGAAGTCGAGATCCATGCCGGCCAGGCGCGTGGCGACCTGACTCTCGGTCTCGTCGAGCGTGTGCTGCCCGGGCATCAGGCCCCCGTCATGAAGAAATCGTTGTCGATCGGCGTGGTCCGCCGTCAGGAATTATCGGGGTAAGTCTGGCAACACTTCACATGAATCGCCACATCGGTCTACAGTACGCAGATAGTTCGGACCCGAACGATCTCAAGTTCCGGAGGATTCATGAGCACGCTGACCGACGTCACCCTTGCCGACCTCAGCCTCTTCGCTGATGGTGCGCCCTGGCAGGTCTTCGAAGACCTCCGCAAGAACGACCCCGTCCACTGGAACGTGGAGGAGGCTCCGAACTCGGGCTTCTGGTCGGTTACCCGCTACAACGACATCGTCGACGTGCTCCGCAACACCGACATCTACTCCAGTGAGATCGGCGCTGCCAATCTTGAGGAGCTCGACACTCGCCAGCTCGAGATTCGCAAGTCGATCCTGGAGACCGACGGCCCGCGCCACCGCGCCCTGCGCAAGATGCTGCAGCCGCAGTTCACCCCGCGTGCTCTCGCCGGCTACGAGACCTTCCTGCGCGGTATCACCGCCACTACCCTTGACCGCGCGCTGGCGAAGGATCAGTTCGACTTTGTCTCCGACGTCGCGGCCGACTTCCCGATTCGCGTGCTCGCCCAGCTG
>JBPCSY010000261.1:0-9593 GCA_051006695.1 Candidatus Nanopelagicales bacterium | reverse complement strand
TCTCCAGTGTGATCGGCCCGCTGCTCGGCGGCCTGTTCACCCAGCATCTGAGCTGGCGCTGGATCTTCTACATCAATCTCCCGATTGGTATCGCGGCCTTCTTCGTGCTTGGTGCAGTGCTGCACCTTCCCAAGCATCACGAGAAAAAGGCGATCGACTGGATCGGCTCGGTCCTGATGGTGGCCAGCGTGACGATGCTCCTGCTCGTCACGGTGTGGGGCGGGCATCAGTACGAGTGGCTCTCGCCAACCATCATTGGACTCCTCGTAGGCGGACTCGCTCTGGGTGCCATCTTCATCTGGCATGAACTGCGCACTCCCGAGCCGGTCGTGCCCATGCGGCTCTTCGCCATTCCGGTCGTGCGCACCACGTCCGCGATGGGATTCGTGGTCGGCTTCGCGATGTTCGGCACGATCGTCTACCTCTCGCTGTACTTGCAGGTAGCCAAGGGCGCGTCACCCACGAGTGCGGGCCTCCAGCTATTGCCCCTGATGGCAGGTCTCCTCGGCGCCTCGATCATCAGCGGCCGCCGCATCAGCAAGACCGGAAAGTGGAAGATCTACCCGGTTATCGGCACCGCACTTGCCACGATCGGCATCTTCCTCATGTCTCGCCTGGGAATTGACACCCCGTACTGGCAGATCAATCTCGCTGCGCTCATCCTCGGAATCGGCCTGGGCAACGTGATGCAGGTGCTCGTGCTCGCCGTGCAGAACTCAGTTGATCCTCGCGAGATGGGCGCAGCCACGAGTACTGCCACCTTCGTGCGCAGTATCGGAGGCTCATTCGGCACGGCCCTCTTCGGCGCGATCTTCGCCGCCCGGCTTGCGGCCGATCTCTCGAAGGCGCTGCCCGCCGGCATCTCGGCACCGTCGAGCGACATGACCTCCTCGTTCACCCAGATCGCCACGCTCCCGGGTCCGATCCGTGAGGCCGTACTGGGGGCCTTCTCCTCCGCCATCTCCTTCTCGTTCCTGGTAGCGGTGCCGATCATGGCCGTGGCATTCTTCCTCTCGCTCATGCTCAAGGAGACGCCGCTGCGCACTCACCAGGATGTCGCCCACATCCTGGCCGACGATGCAGCCGCACCCCTACCCCTAATGGAGTAGACGTGTACGACAGCTTCGTGGCACTCGGCGACAGCTTCACCGAGGGGCTCTGGGATGTTCGACCTGACGGGTCATTGCGCGGCTGGGCCGATCTCGTGGCTGAGCAGCTGGCCGTGGGAGTGCCTGGATTCCGTTACGCGAATCTCGCGGTGCGCGGACGCAAGCTCGACGAGATCACTGATCACCAGGTGCCCCAGCTCGAGCGCCTACAGCCTTCACTCGTCTCGATCGGTGCCGGCGCCAATGACATCATCCGCACCAAGGCGAGTCCGGCCGAACTCGGCACTAGGTTCCATCACATGCTCGGCCGCGTCAGCGATCTCGATTGCACGGTGATCGTCTTCGCCGGATTCGATCCGCGCAAGCGCATACCCATGACAGGCGGGCCCGGCGAGAGGGCCCATGCTTACAACGAATGCATTCGCCGCAGTGCCGCTCGATTCGGCTCGACCCTGGTGGATCTCTGGTCTCTACCTCGGCTGTACGAGGATCGAATGTGGGCACCGGACCGTCTCCATCTGAGTTCCGATGGTCACGCGCTCATGGCCGCGGCAGTGCTCACCGCTCTGGGAAGGCCCACCACCTTCCACGATCTGGCGGAAGTCCCCGATGCGCATCACCCCAGGCGAGGATGGTTGTCCTCGCGCGCGGAAGATGCGCGCTGGGTGATTCAGGATGTCGCACCGTGGGCCTATCGGGGCATGCGCGGCCGATCCTCGGGGGATGGCCATGAGCCCAAGTTCCCTGAGTACGTGGTGCTGTGAGCGCTGCGGTCAGTGTCGGTGCAAGGCGGCAAAGACGTCCTGGTAAGGGCCGATGACATAGGCCACGTCACCTGCGATCAGTGGTGCTGAGTCGGAGCGGGCCTGCTCAAGAGTCCCATCGCCACCTCCGCGACGTACGGCAATGACACGAATCGAAGGCCCGACGTTGATCGGCGAGACGCCTTCGAGACGACTCCCGGGATCGCACTCCACTCCGATGGCCATGAACAGCGAAGTATTGATGTAGAAGGTGCCAAGAACCTCGAGGCCGAGGGTCTCGCCGACGATCCATGGCAAGGCCAATTCGCCCATCCATCGCGCGACGCCAGCGTCAAGGCCGGAGCCGATGACGCGCGCCAGATTTCGACTGAAGACTCGAAGTGCGATCGGCACCTCTCGATCGCCGATAACGCCGCGCACGGCGAGGCCCATCTCGATGTTGACCAGGTCATCACTGGTGAGGACAGCGACGCCGGCGGCCCTCTCGATGCCGGCCGCGACCTGGGTTTCGGCCAGGGTGGCGTCACCGATCAGCACAGGAATTCGTGCGGCCCGCATCTGCGGAATGAACCTGCGGCCGTCGCCGCTGTCAATCACAGCGACTTCATGACCTGCTTCGTGCAGATCGGCGGCCACCTTGCTCCCGACCGAGCCAAGGCCGATCACCACGATGTGATCACGCATGCCGGTCAGGCGCTGCCGACCGAGGGATTGCTCGAGACGCCTGCTGACCAGGGCATTGGTGAGCAAGGCAGTCGCAATGGCGACTAGGGCTGCTCCCATGAGGATCAGCACGATGGCCCACAGACGAAGCCAGGTGGGCTGCTCCCGGAAGTAGAAGTCGCCGAAGCCGACTGTCGCGATGGTCTCCGAGGTGAAGTAGAGCGCGTCGAGGGGATCCATCCGAGTTCCGTCAGGTTCCTGGTACCCGTAGATGAGAATCGCGAAGGACGAGACGAAGAGGACGCCGAGAATCAGGGAGGCGATCCTGAACGGCCGATCGACTGCGTCGCTCAGCGCTGCGATGAGCTCGCGCATGCGGCGACGAAGGTTTGGCCCGGTGCTCATCTCGGGGCCGGTGTCCGGCTCGATTCCGTAAGCGAGGTAATCCTGTCGGGTGCCGATCACGGTGATGGAGTCACCACTTCGTACCGGTTGATCAGCTGCAGGCAGATAAGTCGTGTGCGAATCTCCATGCGCGTTAACTGCAAGCGGCGCGAATTCCATGCCGAGTGAGGTCAACGTTCCATCGCTGCGCGCATCGATCGTGTCGATGATGAAGTCGACTCCGCCGAGATTGATTTCGTGCGTGGTGCGTTCGAGAACTGCCTCGACGAAGGATGGTGATGCCAGCGCTGCCACGTCGAGCACGGCTCCGGGTTTCGCCACATCGTGCAATGCGCGACTGACGGCCGAATTGGCAATCCGGACGACCAGCCGAACCTTGGCGGAGCGGTCACGAACCAGCAGGGCAAGGCGCGTATTGCGCACGTCATCATCAGTCACGCAGAGCACGGCAAGGGCAGTTGTCACCGAGGCAGCAGAAAGTGTGTCCTCACTATCGCCATATCCGGCGAGATAGGTGATCCCCCAGCGCTGGAGATCCTCCAGTTCTGAGAGCGAGGCCCGGGAATCGACGACCAGCACCCGATGCCCGATGGAGGAAAGCTGTCGGACGATACGGCGACCGACCCCGTGGAAGCCGAAGACGACAATGTGCCCGCTCATTGGGCTCGTGTCGCTCACGCAGTGCTCGCCTTCGTCGGGATCCTGGCTTCATCGTGGCATAGCCGGTGTGACGAAGAGGTTTCGAGTTAGGCGTGACGTGTCACCCGAGTGCCCCGATAATGGGTAGATCACCACGAGGAGGACACATGGCCAGGCTGCGCAGACTTGAGGTAGACGAACTCGACCCTCACATGGCTGAGCTGATCGCCGCCGAGGAGAAGTCCTCCCTCGAGCTCGCCGTGTCGTCCATCCTCGGTCATCGCCCGGATCTCGCCGAGCCACTGATCGCGTACACGCGCGCTCTCAAGAAAGGCCAATTGCCTCGTCGACTCGTCGAGCTCGTCCGACTTCGCATTGCCTTCCACAACCAGTGCCGCAGTTGCATGGCCATCCGCTACGAGGATGCCTTCGCCGACGGCTTCAGTGAGGATCTCGTCTGCTCGCTGGAGAAGCCCTATGAGGCCGAGGATCTCAGCGACGCGGAGCGCATTGCCCTGAGGTACGCAGACCTCTTCGCCACCAATCACCTCGCCATCGATGACGCGCTCTATGCCGAACTCGCGGAGCACTTCACTGAGGGCCAGATAGTCGAACTAGGCCTTCAGGTGGGACTCTTCGTGGGCGTGGGGCGGCTCGCGGCGACCTGGCATATCGTCGAGGATCTGCCGGAGGCCTTCCGGTCACCATCGTCCGCCCCGATTACCCCCTGGGGAAATGAGTCGGTGCGCATCCGCTGAGCCGGAGTACGAGGAAGAAAGGCGCTCTCGACCCGACAGGGGCCTCACGCCTCACTTGAGCCGATATCACTACGAAGACCAAGGAGCGCCGGATGACATTTCCCAAGGCCGTGGATGATGAGGCACGCGTCGAGTACCTTCGCTCGCTTGGCATTCTCGACACACCTTCGAGCCCGGTGCTGGACTGCATTGTCGACATGTGCCGCGACATCTTCCAGGTGCGAGTCGCGAATATCTCACTTGTGGACTCGGATCGACAGTGGTTCAAGGTCATTCGCGGGCTTGATGTCTGCGAGACGCCACGTGATCTTGCCTTCTGCAACTACACGATCCTCAGCACGAGCGTGTACGAGGTGCCGAATGCTCTCCTGCACCCTGAACTGCGTACCAACTCGCTCGTCACCGGGGAACCGTACATTCGCTACTACGCAGGCGCCCCGCTCATTCATCACGGCGTGACCTTGGGGGCTCTGTGCCTCATTGACTTCGAGCCACGTGCCCCGTTGACGCCTCGCGAGAGCCACATCCTCACCGGTATGGCTTCGCTGGTGATCCGCGAGATTGAGGTGCAGCGGCTCCTGGGCGAGAGCAATGATCCTGATCCATTGCGGGCGGGGCCATGAACTCGGAGCCGGAGCGCCTGAGATTTATCTTCAGCAACCTGCACGAGGCCGTGCTGGTCGAGGATGAGAATCGTGCGGTCAAGTACGTCAACCAGGCATTCACGAATCTCTTCGCACCCGGTGTGGCGCCGGAGCAACTGATCGGTGCTGACTGTGATCAGGCAGCTGTTGCCTCCGCACCGTTATTCATGGACTCCGATGTCTGGCTGACTCGGACCCGAGGGATCGTCTCCTCCCAGCGTCCGGTCCAGGGAGATGTCTGCGTCCTCGCCGACGGGAGTGTGCTGGAGCGCGATTACTTCCCGCGACTCGTCGATGGCACAGTCGTCGAGCAGATGTGGGTGTATCGAGAGGCGGCAGCGATGCCGCCCGAGACCCACGAGCCCTCCAAGCCTGACGACGCGGAGTCGAACTATCGCGGCTGGGAGGCGGCCGCCGCCAAGCTTGCGCAGCGCATCCGCCTGGAGGGAGACAGTTGCGAGACATCGGTCGTGCTCGTGAAGCTGCTGGTGCTGGAGCGCGTGAACAGCGAGTTCGGCTACCGGGCAGGTGACCAGCTCATCGATGAGGTGCTTGCGGAGCTTCGCGAACTCTTCGGCTCGACTTTCGTCGAGCGCGTTCGCGGTGCCACCTTTGCGGTCGTCGTTCAAGGCGGGAGTCCGCACGAGGTTTTCTCGCGCATTCGCTCACGCCTCGACCTGAGTCGGCCTGTGGGTCAGCAGATCCTGCTGCTGCGTTACGTGCTTGGCGCCGCACATGGGTCTGCGAGCTCTGCCGGCGAGGTGGAGCGACTTCTCGGCGACGCCTTCACTGCTCTGAGCGAAGCGATCGTGACATTCGCCGACGTGGTCTGCGACGAGGCACTTCGCACTCGCGTGAGCATGAGTTTCGATATCGAGGCCCGGCTGCAGCCCGCAATCGAGGCGGGTGAATTCGAACTCTTCTTCCAGCCGGTCAAGAACCTCACCACGATGGAAGTCGTCGGTGCTGAGTCCCTGATTCGCTGGCGCCATCCGGAGAGGGGCTTTGTTCCCGCGGCGGAATTCATCCCCATCATCGAGAAGCTCGGCCTGGCCGCCCTCGTTGATCGATGGGTGATTGATCGCGCCTGCTCGGATCTCCCGTTTCTCGCGGAGCGCGGGATCACTCACGTCGGTATCAACCTGAGCCCGCAGACTTTCGCCTCCGGCCATGACGTCCTTCAGCTTCTCGTTGAGGCAATCGAACGTCACGGGATAAGCCGTGAGCAGTTGGTGATCGAGATTACCGAGACGGCGGTGACTGCGGATGTCTCACGCACGGTCGAGGTGATGCGCAGTCTTCACGAGGCCGGATTCGAGATCGCCATTGATGACTTCGGTGTGGGGGCCTCGAGCCTCGGCCTTCTCAAGGACCTTCCGTTCGACTACCTGAAACTCGACAAGAGCTTCATCGACGACGTCGAGCAGGAGCGAGTGCAGGGACTCATCCAGGCCATGTGCGTGATGGCAGGGATCCTCGGCGGCGAAGTAGTGGCCGAGGGCATCGAGGATCTCCACCAGCTCGAGATACTGCGCACCTGCGGAGTGCAGATGGGCCAGGGCTACTACCTCGGGCGCCCTGAACCCGTCGCCGGTCGCGAATAGAGCGATGCACGTGCGCATGCAGTAGGGCTGAATTCAGCAGTGCCAGCGACCGCCGGCCCAGTGCGCCGCACCGGCGCCCGTGCGCTCCCAGTTGTGAATCGTGCTGAATGCCGCGTCCTGCCAGTATCGCGGCCACGTATTCATCGGTGAATGGCGCAACCTCTCGAGAATTCGCTTGGCACGCTCCTCGCCGAGCAGGTCCTTGTGCTCCTTGAGCATCATCCACGTCACGCCACGCGCCAGCTCGGGGGAGACCTGGTAGGCGCCGCGGTACTTGCGCGTCGGATTGATCGCGGTGTAACGACCTTCGCTCTCGCGGATCACGATGCACTTACGGCGCTGCTCCACGGACGCGCGGTAGTACTTGCCGCGGTACAGGCTGGGCTCGTAGCCCTTGAGATCGCGAGTCTGGCTCGACTCCGTGGTGAAGTGTGCGAACTGGGCCTGGCGGATAGCCCGCTGCTGCAGGGCGATCTGGCGGGCAGTGGGTGCGGTCTGCGCAACCGTGACGGTCTGCTTAACGGTGGAGACCACCGTGGCCTCCGGCAGCTCGGCGGCAGCTGAGGTGGCCGCCCACGAGGCGGCTCCGATTCCGATCAGGGCAACGGTGCTGGCTCCGAGCGCTAGGGAGCGCCGGGGAATCCGAAGTAAGTTCACGAGTCCTCGTTCGGGCAGGCCAGCCGGCCTGCCGCCGTGATTCAGATCCCTGCGATCCCGGGTCTCTTTCCACCCGGTCTCGCTACCAACCCCTGCATGAATGCCGACGACTCTCACGCCGCGCACCTAGTCATGCAGGTGATCCGCCGAAGCGGGAATCACGCACCCCGTGGGGCTTAAAAAGGCTATGCAGCGCAACAACTTTCCGCAAAATGATGAAGTGCTCGACACGCCCGACTCTCGTTGTGGTCCGCCCTAATTGCCCCGAAATGCGGCGTGACATAGACAACGTTGTCTCGTGACCCTTCTGTGACATGGATCACCGCCTCATGGGGGTACTTGACGCCGTTGTCCCCCCTTTGAGTGGCCCGACCTTCCCCTCCGAGTGCCGAGCGTCTGGTCACCTGCCGATCGACCGAAGTCAAGGGAGGAAGTGATGAGCGCCGAGAAGCATAGGTTTAGCCAATCGCAACGTTAGTTACGAATGATTTGCGCTATGAGAGGGACCTTCCTAACGTGGGGGTCGCACCAATCGGTGCACACACCACGAGGAGTAAATGAATGTCGATCATCAACACCGAGATCAAGCCCTTCGAGGCCGTCGCCTACCGCAAGGGCGAGAAGGATTACGTCACGGTCACCGATCAGGACGTCCGCGGTAAGTGGAGCGTCTTCTTCTTCTACCCCGCAGACTTCACCTTCGTCTGCCCGACCGAGCTTGGCGACATGGCCGACCTCTACCCCGAGTTCCAGAAGCTCGGCGTCGAGATCTACAGCGTCTCGACCGACACCCATCACGTGCACAAGGCATGGGCAACCGCGTCTGACACGATCGGCAAGATCGGCTACTTCATGATTGGTGATCCGAGCGGCACCATCACGAACAACTTCGAGAACATGCGTCCGGGTGCCGGCCTCGCCGATCGCGGCACGTTCCTCGTCGATCCTGACGGTGTCATCCAGTACCTGGAGATCACCCCGGAGGGTGTTGGCCGAAATGCAGCCGAACTGCTGCGCAAGATCAAGGCAGCTCAGTACGTGCGCAACCACCCGGGCGAGGTCTGCCCGGCCAAGTGGGAAGAGGGCGAAAGCACCCTCGCGCCGTCGATCGATCTCGTCGGCAAGATCTAGTTCTGCCCTCGTGGTGGGGGTCCGAGCCTCGGCTCGGACCCCATCCACCTCCGAAGCCCTCGCTACGAAAACTGGAGTAACCATGCTTGACGCAGCCATCACGTCGCAGTTGAAGACCCACCTGGAGAAGGTTGTCTTCCCGATCGAGCTGGTCGCCTCACTCGATGACAGTTCGAAGTCAGCAGAGCTCGCCGGCCTTCTCGATGAAGTTGCCGCGCTCTCCGACAACGTCACCGTGACCAGTGCCGATAACGAGCGTCGTCCGTCGTTCGCGATCGCTCGAACCGGCACCGACATCTCCGTGCGATTCGCCGGCATACCGATGGGTCACGAGTTCACTTCCTTCATCCTCGCCCTGCTGCAGGTCGGTGGCCACCCCTCCACTGCCTCTGCCGAGACCCTCGACCAAGTGCGCAACCTGGACGGTGACTACCACTTCGAGACCTACTTCTCCCTCACCTGCCAGAACTGCCCTGACGTAGTGCAGGCACTCAATCTCATGAGCGTGATCAATCCACGCATCACGCACGTCGCCATCGACGGCGCTCTCTTCCAGGACGAAGTCGAGGCACGCCAGGTGCTCGCGGTTCCGGCGGTCTTCCTCAATGGCGAGCTTTTCGCCTCAGGTCGCATGAGCCTGGAGGAAATCCTCGCCAAGGTCGACACCGGCGCGGCAGATCGCGCCGCCGCGCGCATCGCCGAGAAGGACCCCTTCGAGGTTCTCGTCGTGGGCGGCGGTCCGGCCGGGGCGGCTGCAGCGATCTACGCCGCCCGCAAGGGAATTCGCACCGGAGTGATCTCCGAGCGCTTCGGGGGTCAGGTACTCGACACCATGGGCATCGAGAACTTTGTTTCGATCCAGCACACCGAGGGTCCGAAGCTTGCCACCGCACTCGAGCAGCATGTGCTCGAGTACGACGTCGATCTCATGAACACGCAAAAAGGAGCCCGCATCCTGCCGGCCGGCAGCGATGGCCTGATCGAGGTACGCCTCGAAAGCGGTGCCACGGTGAAGTCGAAGTCCGTCGTGCTCTCGACGGGCGCCCGCTGGCGTTCGATGAACGTTCCCGGTGAGCAGGAGTACCGCAATAAGGGCGTGACGTACTGCCCGCACTGCGATGGCCCCCTGTTCAAGGGCAAGCGCGTTGCTGTTATCGGTGGGGGTAACTCCGGTGTCGAGGCCGCCATCGATCTCGCCGGTGTCGTCGCGCACGTGACC
>JBPCSY010000260.1:0-2512 GCA_051006695.1 Candidatus Nanopelagicales bacterium | reverse complement strand
GAGAGGGGGTTGCTCCACGAGTGCCAGATGCCTGCCGCTCAGGCGGACGATCTCCGCACCGTTGATCGAGGCGGCGATGAGCTCGCCATGTGAGGGCGGGGTAGACGGGTCATCGTCGGCTACGACGATCAAGGTGGGTGCACTGATCGCCGCCAGCGCATCCCGGAGGTCCATCTCCCCCACGGCTATCGCGCAGCCGGCGTAGCCCTGTGGATCAGTACTCAGCAACTGCTCGCGGGTAGCGCTGACCTCGGGGGAATTCGACTCCAGGAACTCAGGGGTAAGCCAGCGCTCCAGAGTGGGCTGGGCCACCGCGGCCATCCCCTCGGCCCGAACAAGCGCGGCCCGGTCGATCCATGGCTGCTGCGGGGCCATGTGTGCCGACGTGCTTGCGAGCACGAGTCGGCGGATGCGGGTGGGGTGATGAGCGGCAAGCCACATACCCACCATGCCGCCCATCGAGACCCCGCAGTAGTCGGCGCAGTCGATGCCCAGGGAGTCCATCAACTCGAGGGCATCGCCCGCCACCTGCTCAATCGAGTAATCACCGGCGGGAACGGGCGATGAACCGTGGCCGCGATGGTCATAGCGAATCACTCGGCGCTGATCCGACAGCACGTCAGCGATAGGCCCCCACAGGCGACTGTCAGTACCCAGCGAACTTCCCATGAGCAGCGGGAAGCCCGTGCCGTGCTCGACGAACGACAGTGCCACCATGACAGCTCCTAGCTCGGCGCCGGTACCCAGAGGCTGAAGATGCCCAGGCCGAAGCCGAGGATGCCGAGCACGATGACATCGACGCGGCGAGAGCGCACGACCAGGAATCCGGCCTCCCGACCGGGCAGCATCATGCGCAGGAAGAATGCCAGGATCACGCTGGCCGCAAGGAGTACCGAACCACGGCGGAAGTGATCCGTCGCGATCATCACGAGCGAGAGCGCCACGAGCGCGAGGACCAAGGTGATGGGCCACTGCCGCACCCACCAGCGCCGCGACTGCGACGACGGCGACGTGGCATAAGCTCCGGAGGGGGACATCGAATGAATCAGCGCGACTACAGCGCGCTGCGCTCCGCAGCCTCGACGACATTCGCGAGCAGCATTGCGCGGGTCATCGGACCGACGCCACCGGGCATCGGTGCGACAAAGCCCGCGACCTCTTTCACGTCGGGTGCCACATCCCCCACAAGACCTGCTTCGGTTCGAGTGATGCCCACGTCGAGTACTGCAGCACCCTGGCGCACGTCGGCGGCCGTGATGATCCCGGGAACGCCTGCAGCTGCCACGATGATGTCGGCGCGACGGAGCTCGGCAGACAGATCGCGCGTGCCCGTGTGGCACAGCGTGACGGTCGCATTCTCCGAACGACGGGTGAGCAACAGACCAAGCGGGCGCCCGACCGTGACACCGCGCCCGACGATCACGACATGCGCTCCGTCAATGGCGACGTCGTATCGACGCAGCAGCTCGACGATGCCACGCGGAGTGCACGGGAGCGGTGCATGCGTTCCGAGCACCAGGCGTCCGAGGTTCGTGGGGTGCAGTCCGTCAGCATCCTTGTTCGGATCCATCAGCTCCAGCACGGAGTTTGAATCGAGGTGCTTGGGCAGCGGCAGCTGAACGATGTAGCCGGTGACCGCAGGGTCAGCATTGAGCTCGGCAATCTTCGCGTTCACGGCAGCTTGAGTGGAATCAGCCGGCATGTCGACGCGGATGGAGGCGATGCCCACCTCGGCGCAATCCTTGTGCTTGCCGCCGACGTAAGCGTGGCTTCCGGGGTCATCGCCCACGAGCACGGTGCCCAGGCCCGGGTAGATGCCCTTGGCATTGAGGGCGGCCACGCGAATGGCGAGCTCGGCCTTCACGGCAGCGGCAGTGGCTTTTCCATCGAGAGTCGTCGCAGTCACGAGAGCATTCTCCCCTGCCTGCCGAAACGGGGCAGCACCGCCTAGGAGCGACGCCGTCGCACGCTCATGCCTGCCCCGACGGCCACCGCCGCGAAGGTCAGGAGAACTCCGAGAACCAGGTTCCAGGCCACGACCTCCCCACCGACCGGGGACAGCAGATCCAGGAGGAGAGCCCCGAGCAACTGGCCCGCAATAGAGGTCAGCGCGAAGACCAGGACTCCGTATCGCGGCACGGCCCACGAGGCAGTCGTGATGAAGACGACACCGAGGATTCCGCCCAGGTACATCCACCACGGCCCCGATTTGGGCTGGGCAACTGGAGCCCCGATCACAGCTGCGCCGAACAGGGTTCCGATCAGGAGTCCGCTTGTGCCGAAGGCGAAGTTGAGCCATGCGGTCGAGAGCGGGAAGCCCGTGCCGTTGTTGACGCGTCCGCCAAGAGCCTGCTGGATCGCGACACCGGCGCCGGCGACGAGGGCCAGAAGCAGTGCGATCACCGAGAAACCATCGACGCCGAGCTGATTCGACACGGCGATGACCACGGCAGCAATCGCGATGATCGCCGCAAGCAGCCGGCGTGGGGTCAGTGGCGTGTGACCTACTGGG
>JBPCSY010000259.1:0-6838 GCA_051006695.1 Candidatus Nanopelagicales bacterium | reverse complement strand
GCCGGACTACGTGCGCGCGGCCTGCGACGCGTCGCTCAAGCGGCTCGGCGTCGATCACATCGATCTCTACTACCAGCACCGCGTCGACCTCGACGTTCCCGTCGAGGAGACCTGGGGAGCCATGAAGGAACTCGTCGATGCGGGCAAGGTGCGCACCCTTGGTATCTCCGAAGCCGCCCCCGACACGATTCGTCGCGCGCATGCCGTGCACCCGGTCACCGCAATCCAGAGTGAGTACTCACTGTGGACTCGTGATGTCGAGCGCAACGGGATCCTCGACCTGGCTCGCGAACTGAACATCGGCTTCGTGCCGTTCTCCCCACTTGCCCGTGGCTTCCTCTCCGGTGCCATCACCAGCCTCGATCAATTGCCCGAGAACGACTATCGCCGCGGCAATCCGCGATTCCAGGGGGAAAACCTCGATCGCAATCTTGCACTCGTACGCGGCGTGGAGCGGTTGGCGGCGGAGAAGGGCGTAAGGCCCACCCAATTAGCTCTCGCGTGGGTGCTCGCCCAGGGCGACTTCATCGTCCCCATTCCCGGGACAAAGAAGGTGGCCTACCTCGAGGAGAACCTTGCTGCCTCCGAAATCGAGTTGACCGCTGAAGAGCATGCTCGTCTAGAAGAACTCTTCGCGCCGGAAGCAGTATCCGGGCCCAGGTATCACGATATGTCCCACATTTACGTGTGATCCCGTCCTACTAATCGGATTGAATGCGTGCGTCGAAATTGGCGTTCGCACCCTATTTGTGCCGATACTCGTGACATGACGACATCGGGGGATTCGAGAAGCTCACGTCCGCGCCCAGAACAACGGGTGGGAATGCGATGGTTGCTGGGCTTCGTCGTGCCCCTGGCATTCATCATCATCATCCTCGCCGCGGACTCGGCTGAGGGACCCAAGACCGCGTACGTAGGCGTCCTCGCCGTCGTCCCGATGTTCTCCGCAATCTTCGCGCGGCCATTGATGACAGCAGGCGTCGCCGTGGTCGCCTGGTCGAGCGCCTTCGTCTTCGGACATCTCTCGGTCGATGGCAATGTCACGGCACAGATCGTGCGCCTGTTCATCATCGCCGGAGTTGGAGTGATCGCCGTGCTGGCCTCACTCCTGCGCACCCGACAGGAGGCCGAGCTCGTTCAGGCACTCACCAGGGCCTCGCAGTCAGAGATCATCAAGGCCCAGGCGAGCACTGACTTCCTGACCGGCCTGCTGAATCGTCGAGGACTCCTCGAGCAGCTTGAGCTGAAGGGGCAGGCAGAGCGCACCTTGGCCATCATCGACTGCGACAACCTCAAGAAAGTCAATGACGACTTCGGCCATGTGGCCGGCGATGAGTACATCCAGGCCCTCGGCGGCCGCCTGCTCAGCAATATCTCGAAGACTGACCTGGTCGGTCGTTGGGGTGGCGACGAGTTCCTCATCGTCCTCGACCTTCCACAGGATCAGGCCGAGGCTGTGCTCACTCGCGTACATCGCAAGGTTGTCGAGAGACCCATCTCCACCGGCGCCGGCCTGGTGCCCTCGGCATTCTCGGTCGGGCTGACCGGCTGGCCTGCCGGCGAGGCACTCGATCACGCCCTGGCCCGCGCCGACAAGGCGCTTTACGCAGCCAAGGATGCCGGGCGCAATCGGGTCGCAAGCTCCACTTCGTGACCTCTATTTGAGGGACACTCTGGCGGAAGGATGCGGGGTCAGCCGCGCTTAGGCTCTGTCTATGCGCCGCACACTCATTGCCGTCACCTCCCTCGCTCTCGTCACGACCGGAGCATTCGTCCTGCCCTCGGTCTCCCAGGCTGTCTCCGGCACGGGTGTGTATGGCGTCTGGACAGCCAGCGGTGGTTCCGGCGAGGTCACCTTCCCCGGCACCACGTTCCCGAGCGCCGCATTCACGTCGGTGAACAGCACCCAGACTGTGGCCAAGAGCCAGACGCTGATCGGGTCCTCGCCCTTCGGTCTGCAGTACGGCACATCGCGCGGCTCCACCTACCTGCTCACCGCGGTGGCTTCGGGGCAGGCCACGGGCAGTGTCACGCTGACCTTTGATTCGGCCCCGATCGCCGGCACCTGGGGCATGGCCCGGGGTGATGTCGATGCGGAGAACGTCACCGTGACCGCTAAGGACTCCGCCGGGCGAAGGCTCGACATGAACGAGTTCTTCGTCGAGTCGTTCAACACAGCCACGGGTCAGACCGATACCCCGACGTGGGATCCCCTGACTGAGACCCTGATGGGCTCTGGCGCCGACACCAACGGCGCCTCCGCATGGTTCACGCCGAGCGGTGATGTCAAGACCATCACGTTGACCCAGAAGAAGCTCTCCGGATTCCCGCAGTACGCACTGTGGATCGCCACCGACCTGGAGCAGCCGGCACCGGCTGTCTCCTCCTCGCCTGCCAGTGCTTCAGCAAGTTCCTCCGCAAGCCCCTCTGCGAGTGCGACGCCGACAATCCCCGCTGCTCCGGCGGGCAAGATCGTGATCTGCCATCGCACTGCGAGCAAGCAGAACCCCTACGTGCGCATCACGATCTCGCAGGATGCTGTGATCGATGGCCACGACGGCCACGATGGTGGCCTCTATCCGACGCGCGGCTGGGGTGACATCATCCCGCCGTTCCCCGGATTCCCCGGCATGAACTGGCCCGCGGGCGGTGCCATCCTCGATAACGAGTGCGATATCCCCTCATCGATGAGCCTCGTCGAATCGACTGCATCTGCATCTGCATCTGCATCTGCATCTGTATCTGCATCGACGTCGACGTCGACCAGCGCATCGGCAAGCGCAACCTCGAGTACGTCTGCATCATCTACCGCATCCAGCACAGCATCTGAGGCGGCATTTGAGACGGCATCGCCGAGTGCCTCAGCGTCTTCCACGGCAGCCGACTCCACGCGGTCGCCGTCGAGTGCGTCACCGACTCCGACGGTAACTGTGGTGGATGATCTCGTGGAGCCACTGCCTGTTCCGTTCGATCAGCCGATGACAATCAGCGTTCCGGACCTCCCCAATGCTCCCGCCGATGCGGTTATCAGCGATGTCGAGAAGCCCAAGCACGGCGAGGCAGTCGTCACGAACGGCGAGGTCATCTACACGCCGGATAACGGCTATGTGGGCACCGATGCGGTCACGGTGATCGTCACGAATCGCGACGGCCAGAGCCAGGCCATCGTCATTCCGGTTGTCATCGGCAACGTTCAGACCGCCGAGAACCTCTCACTTCCGACAAGTCTCGCGTTCGGCACGACCGTTCTGACCAAGAAGCCCGTGGTCACGAATGCCAGGCAAATCGCGACGATCTCCGTCGCCTGCGCACCCCTGACGCGCACGAAGTTCACCGGAGATCTCGTGTACTGCCGCGTGACGCGCAAGAACGGAGGCGTCTCGGTCACCGTGAATGCGCCGATGTCCGTCAAGGTCAAGGTCTCGGCTCCGGCGAAGGGCAGTTACCTTCCGCTCGTTGAGGTCACGAGCTACCGGGTTCGGTAATTGCGGTGAACTAGGCCCTAGCGAGCATGGCAAGTGAGGCGAGGACTCCGTCGATCGCCTCACGAGCCAGTGGTGAAGGATCAACCTGAGCAAGTTCGGCCATCGTCTCTCGAGCGATCGAGGATGCGCCCTCGGCATTGCCACGCTCGATGTGAGTGATGGCCGCGGTCCAGCGCGCGAGAGACTTCCAGAGAGCGCGCTCGCCTTCGGGGCAGCAGCGCCAGCGAAGCTCGAAGGTCTCGTGCGCATGGAAGGGCAGGTCGCGCTCGAGGTAGCCGATCGCCTCATGCCACGCGGTGGCCGAATCGATCTCGTCGCGATGGGTGATGCCCGGCACCGCCTCCGGTGAGCCCGGCTCCACCGGGCGTCCGAGACGATCGCGCTCTCGAGTCAACGCTTCACTGGGGGATTGCCCGGAACGAAGCTCGCGAGCTGGTCATAGAGCGCGGGAACTGCGGCAATGATGTTGCCGCCGTGGTGCAGTCCGTTGTCGCGGATGAAGTCGTTCGTGCGTCCGCCCGCTTCCTGCACGATGAGCAGGCCGGCCAGGCAGTCCCACGCGTTGATGTGATGCTCGATGTAGCCGATCAGGGCACCACTGCCGACGTAGCAGACACCAAGGGCTCCCGAGCCATTGCGGTGATACATGCCGCCGCTCTCGAGCAGGCCGGTCATCATCGAGATGAGGTCAGCAGGTGACGTGCGGGTGGAGTAGCCGACGCTCACGATGCCATCGTCGAGGGTCTTCGCATCGCGCACGCGTATGGTCTTGCCATTCAGGGTTGCGCCCTTGCCCTTCTGTGCGGCGAAGAACTCGTTGCCTGCCGGGCTGTAGACGAGCCCGATGAGCATCTCCTCACCGCGAATGAAGGCGATTGAGACGCACCAACTCGTCATTCCCATCAGGAACGGCTGAGTGCCGTCGATCGGATCGACGACCCAAATGCCATCTGCGCCATCGATCCCGGAGGGCCCCGTCTCCTCACCGAAGAACGCATCGTCCGGGAAGCGCGCCTTGATCGCGTCCTTGATCAGCACCTCTGTGTTGTAGTCAGCCTCGCTGACGAAATCCTGCGGGCCCTTGCTCTTGATGTCGAGGGAGTCCAGGGATTCGAAGTAGGTCATTGCGAGCGCACCGGCCTCGGCGATCAGGGTCGAGCCGAATTCGAAGCGATCGTCAATGTCATGCTGCGTCAATGCCATGGCACCAGCCTACGCGAGTTGCTCGTCGCGATCAGTCGCGCCAGAGCCAGGCCGCGCCGCGTACCCCGCTGGAGTCTCCGTGTATCGAGCGCACGATCGGCGTATGGAACACGGGGGAGAAGGTGTACTCCCCGATCCTGGCCGGAAGATCCTCATAGAGCTCATCGATATTGCTCATGCCCCCGCCCATCACGAAGACATCCGGGTCAAGGGTGTTGACGACGACGGAGAGGCCGCGGCCGACGCGGTCGATCCAGCGGTCGTAGTTGGCGGCGGCAAGCGAGTCTCCGGCGCGCTTGAGTTCCATGATCTGCGCCGGCTTGAGATCCGCACCACCATGGCGAATGAAGTCGCGCGTGAAGCTGTAACCGGAGAGCCATGTCTCGATGCAGCCACTCTTGCCGCAGTAGCACGGATCTCCGGGAAGTTCGTCCGCGTGAGCGAGCGGTAGCGGATTGTGGCCCCAGTCGCCGGCACTGTTATTCGGGCCATGATGCGCGCGGCCGTTGATGGCGATGCCTGCGCCAGTGCCGCTCGCGATGATCACGCCGAAGACAACGGCATAACCGACGCCTGAGCCGTCAGTCGCCTCGGAGGCCGCGAAGCAATCAGCGTCATTGACCACGCGAATCGGACGATCGATCACGCGTTGGAGATCAGCTTCCACCGGCTGGCCGTTGATCCAGGTCGAACTGCCGCCCTTGCCCAGTCGACTTATCGGCTCCAGGGAGCCGGGGATGCCGATGCCGATCGATCCGGTCTGCCCGGTTGTCGTCTCGGCCTCGTCGATGAGCTCGCGAACGGTGCGCAGGCAGCCCTCGTAGTCACCACGTGGGGTATCGCGTCGAATGCGCAGTAATTCGGTGCCGTCAGGTTCAAGAGCGACGACCTCGATCTTGGTTCCGCCCCAGTCAACGCCGATCAGCATCGCGCATCCTCGCTCATCTAGTGGTGGTGAGATTTCCATTCAAGCGGTTGCCTAAGAAGCTGCGAACCAGCGGCGTCCGGCCGGTGTGCGAGTCAGCAGGAGAAGCACGATGGTGAAGCCCACTAACCCGATGGCCTTCCAGTTCACGAAAATGGTCAGCAGGCTGTCACCGATCACGACGAACCACATTGCTGCGAACGCCCTGCGCGAATGCAAGGTCGTGAAGCGCGAGATGAGCACATGTGCCCCGCCCAGGACGACACCCACGAGGAGCACGGCCCATGGCCGAGTGCCGTCGATGAAAGCGCCGATGATCTGCGAGATCCAGAACAGCACGCCGACCGCGGCAAGAACATGAATGGCAAGGATGGGAGCGGGGCCGAAGCGGCCGGTCGTGGAGGTCATGGGAGCACGTTAGCCTCCTCCAGTATGTGGGAACGGCACTCTCTGCCTCGGCGCGAAATGGCGCCACGAATCGCCCTCGTCGGCGGAGCACTCCTGGCTGTCGGGCTCATGCTGGCGGTCATCATCGCCTCCGATCTCGCCGCGGCGAATGCTCGCGACCTGTCGATCAACACCTGGTTCTGGGATCTCGGCAGCGCTCACACCTGGCTGCTTGATGCCTCCCGCGTGCTTTCCTGGTTCGCCGATGGGATGCGAAACATTGTCATCGTCCCCGTCGTGGTCGTCATCCTGCTAGTCGCACGCCAGTGGCGATGGGCGATCTTCCTTGTCGTTGTCTCACAGGGTGGTCTGCTCATTTCCAATGCGCTCAAGTTCTCGATCTCCCGAGAGCGCCCACCGTTCCTGGAGAACGACTCTGTGCAGCAGCACCTCTCGTTTCCCTCGGGGCATACCTTCGCCGGATTCACGATCTGGGTATCCCTGGCAATCATCGCCTGGTATCTGCTGCCGCGAGTGGCCTCGATCCCGGTTGCCTGCCTTGCATTGGTCATCGGACTATTCCAGGCTCCGTCACGACTCATCGTCGGCAAGCACTGGCTGACTGACGTAGTCGGCTCCTGGCTGATCGGGTCAGGTTGGCTGCTGCTTGTCTGGGCTGGTTTCCTGTGGTGGCTTTCGCCTCGAAATTCCGGGCGCCCGAGTTCCGAGTGACTGAGTCTTCCGTGCGCTGAACATATGCTCAATTCATGATTAGTCGTCGCGCCGCGCGCTTCCTGGCCGCCACGCTCGCGGCCATTGCCGTTCTCCTCTCAGGTGC
>JBPCSY010000258.1:0-3628 GCA_051006695.1 Candidatus Nanopelagicales bacterium | reverse complement strand
ATGCTTACCTCGCCCAGGGTGGGCTCTTTACCGCCTTCACCCCTTATTGGGATGACTCCTCCTGCGCCCGTAGCACGCATAGTGCGCCGGCGCGGGCTGCCCTGGAACTCGAGAAGTCCTCCCCGCATTCGAGCGTGACCTTGATCGATGTGAGCTGCAGTGGCGCCACCATCGGGGCGGGAGTGCTCGGCCCCCAGTCTCGCGCGCGCCAGGCGGCAAGCCAGGTCGAGCAGGCACGGGCAATCTCCGCGGGGCATCGCATCGATGCGATCACCCTCTCCGTCGGCGGCAATGACATCGGCTTCGGCGCGATCTTGCAGGCGTGCGCCCTGCAGACCGACTGCCCGATCCAGCCCTCGTCGACTCCCCCGCTCAAGGGCTACCCGACAACCCAGGCAGGTGCGCAGGCGAACCTGGCCACCTTGCCCGCGAAGTACGCCGCGGTGAATACGGCACTCGCCACCCTGGCACCCGGTGCTCCCGTGTTCCCGACCATGTACCCCGACATCACGCGCGACGCCGACGGCTCCCCCTGCACTTATCTAACGATGGCCCAGTCCGACTTCGCCTGGGCCAGGTCAACCCTGCTGGTGCCGGATCCCTCCTCGCCCTACGCCTACACGACGACGTCCGGGACGACCGTGCCCATGGCCCTTCCCGCAGGCACCCTCAACAGCCAGATAGCGGCCACCCAGAGTGCCCTGGGCTGGTCCGACATCGCGGGTACCTGGGGAGCCAGCGGCAACTCCTCGATCGGCCATGGAGTCTGCGCAGGCGACCAGGCCTGGACCTTCGGCCTGATCAGTCTCGGGCCCCTTGCCTCGGCCGCCTTCCATCCCAACCCCAAGGGCCTGAGCGTCATGGGCAAGGCCATCGCCGCGGCCCTCAGTACTCGACTGAGATAGCCGGTCGGGAGGCCGTTCAACGGGGCCGAATTGCGGTGATAGAGTTCTGGCTTGCACGGCAAGCACCGCTAGCTCAATTGGCAGAGCAGCTGACTCTTAATCAGCGGGTTCACAGTTCAAGTCTGTGGCGGTGTACGCAGGTGAGACCGCTCCCTCGGGGGCGGTTTCGTCGTTTCCGGACTTCCTGTGCACCTTCACGAATGTGACCGATGTGAGGTTCATGGCCCCCTCGTGGGAGGCTACGCGTTCAGGGGACAAAACGGAACCTCACCGCCTAGCCTCCGGACACTCACCTGCAGCGCCCTTCCACGGGCCTGCGACCAGACTTGGAGGCTGTGCTTTATGCGCACTTGGACCACAGGAATCATCGCCGGCATCGGCCTGAGTCTTCTCGCCCTGCCGGCCACCTCGGCCCAGGCCGACGATGCGGACGTGGCAACGTCAGCTGCTCGTGAGTCCGTGACAGTGACGGTGCCGATTCGCACGATCAATACCCCCGATCACAACGGCCAGAACGGCATCCTCGAGATCCGAGTTGGCAACGCGGCACCCATCTCGGTGATGGTGGACACCGGCATCATCGGACTCCTCCTCTTTGAGAAGCCCACCTCCGCTCGAGCGACCGGCAATCGCACCGTGACCACGATCGGTAGCGAGAAACTGCCGGGCGCGCTGTTTACCGCCCCTGTCACGGTCGGCGGAGTCACGACAGCGTCGCCGGTGGCCATCCAGTACGCCGATACTGCCAGCCCGTACATCAAGCAGTGGACCAACCGCGGAATCTCCGGAATCATCGGCCTCGGCACCGGTGATGGCGGTCGGATGACCAACATCCTGAAGTCGATGCCCGGCAGCCTGGGCCTGCGCTGGAGCATCCACTTCGATCGCACGGCCACCTCACGCTCCTCACGGCAGGGTGCACTCATCCTCGGGGCCGAGCCGCCCGTTGACGTGAAGATGCACTTCCAGCTTCCGTACATCGGCGTCGACATCAACGGCGCCCGCGAGTGGAATGACCACGCAGCACCGGGGTGCTGGACATTCGGAACCCTTCCGGAGCAGTGCGTGCCCACCTGGATCGACTCCGGCTTCAGTGTCATGAGAGTCAAGGGCCGTAATTTCTCGCGGGTTCCGCAGACTGCGACGCATCAGCTGCGTCCCGGCACCCGGGTCAGGCTCGCCGCCGACACGAGTGCCTTCTACGGGCACGATTTCATCGCAGGAAATCAGGACTCTCGTAATTTCGCTCGGGTGATCACCACGGGCTCACCGGCCGTGAACACCGGCAACTCGTTCTACTTCGACTACACGGTCACCTACGACCTGGCACTCGGCACGATCTCGCTTAGCAACACGAAGGGGAACTGAACTCATGACCGACACCCACGAGCCCACAGACGGCCTGAGCCGTCGCCGTCTCATCCAGAACGCAGGCGTCGCGACGGTCGCAGTGGCGGGCCTCGCGGCGGCGAGTGGAGCAACGGTCAGCGCCGCCCCGATGCCGAAGTTCAATCCGCGCGGCCGCCTGCGCAAGCGTCCGAACTTCCTGATCATCATGATGGACGAGCAGCGCGCTGCCCCGTTCTACGAGAGCCCTGAACTCCAGGCCTGGCGCATGAACAACCTGCCGACTCAGAATTTCCTGCGGCGCAACGCGGTGGAGTTCACCAACCACCACATCATGTCGACGGCCTGCCAGCCGAGCCGGGCGTCGATCTACACGGGCCAGTACCCCTCGCTTCACGGTGTTGCGCAGACGTCGGGAGCCGCCAAGCGCGCCATCGAGGAAGACCTCTACTGGCTCGATCCGACCACCGTCCCGACGTTGGGCAACTGGTTCCGCGCCGCCGGTTACGACACGTACTGGAAGGGAAAGTGGCATATCTCGGATGCCGATCTCTACCAGGCCGGCACCTACAACCCGCTTCCGTCCTACAACGACATGGGCGGCCGTGACCCGTATCTCGAGGAGATCTATCTCGAGTCCGAGCGTCTGGATCGATTCGGCTTCACCGGCTTCATCGGCCCGGAGCCACATGGCAGCAATCCGCTGAACTCCGGTTCCTCCGGTCCCAACGGTGTCGGCCGCGATGAGGTCTACGCGCAGCTCAATGTCGAGCAACTGCAGAAGCTGCGCCGCTCCTCCAAGCCTTGGCTTCTCGTGGCGTCCTTCGTGAATCCTCATGACATCACGCTGTGGGGCGATCTCACTGTCGCCGCCGACGTGTCGGGGCAGCAGGGATCGTTCTACCTCGCACAGCAGCTAGTTGGCTCCAATGTGCCGCATAATCTCTTCGGCCCGGCCTACGACCAGTCGTCAACAGAGAGCCTGAGCACGAAGCCCACTGCACAGGCCAGCTATGTCGCTCAGTACCCCAAGGGCTTCCAGCCGCACGGCAATGAAGGCGCCTACCACCGCTTCTACTACCAACTGCAGAAGTCGGTCGACGAGCAGATCGGCAAGGTGGTCAGTACCCTCGCGCAGGATCGCGAGCAGTACCGCGACACGATTGTCATCTACCTCTCCGATCACGGCGAGCTGCTTGGTGCGCACGGCGGCATGGTCCAGAAGTGGCACAACAGCTACGACGAGATGCTCAAAGTGCCGTTCATGTTCCATAACCCCGAGCTCGTCCCCCGCCACGAGACCAGTGAGGTTCTCACCAGCCACGCCGATCTCCTACCGACCATGCTCGGCCTGGCCGGCCTCGACGAGATGGCAC
>JBPCSY010000257.1:0-5280 GCA_051006695.1 Candidatus Nanopelagicales bacterium | reverse complement strand
AAACGGAGAACATCGCGTGTCTACCTCGACGAGTCTCGATCTCGCCAAGACCCGAAACATCGGGATCATGGCGCATATCGACGCGGGCAAGACCACGACCACCGAGCGCATCCTCTTTTACACCGGTATCAACTACAAGATCGGTGAAGTTCACGAGGGTGCAGCAACGATGGACTGGATGGAGCAGGAGCAGGAGCGCGGCATCACGATCACGTCCGCCGCGACCACCTGTGTCTGGAAAGACCACACCATCAACATCATCGATACGCCCGGCCACGTTGACTTCACAGTCGAGGTCGAGCGTTCGCTGCGTGTGCTCGACGGCGCTGTCACCGTGTTCGACGGTGTTGCCGGTGTCGAGCCGCAGTCAGAGACAGTGTGGCGCCAGGCTGACAAGTACAGCGTTCCGCGTATCTGCTTCGTCAACAAGCTCGACCGCACCGGTGCTGACTTCTACCGCTGCGTCGACATGATCGTCTCGCGCCTCGGCGCGACCCCGCTGGTTCTCCAGCTTCCGATCGGCAACGAGTCCGACTTCCTCGGCGTCGTTGACCTCATCGGAATGCGCGCCCTCACCTGGCGCGGCGAGACCCAGAAGGGCGAGGACTACGCAGTCGAGGAGATCCCCGCCGATCTCGTTGACAAGGCCAACGAGTACCGCGAGAAGCTGCTCGAGACCCTCTCTGAGGCTGACGACGAGATCATGGAGAAGTTCCTCGAGGGTGGCGAGTTCACCGTCGAAGAGCTCCAGGCCGCGATCCGTCGTGCGACCCTGGCTTACAAGCTGACCCCGATCCTGACCGGCTCGGCGTGCAAGAACAAGGGCGTTCAGCCCATGCTCGACGCCGTCGTCGCATACCTGCCGTGCCCGCTCGACATCACTGCGATCACCGGCCACAAGCAGGGCGACGAAGAGGTGCTCATCGAGCGCCAGCCCAATGACAAGGAGCCCTTCGCGGCCCTGGCATTCAAGATCATGACCGATCCCCACCTGGGCAAGCTCACCTACGTGCGCGTGTACTCAGGCCGCCTTGAGACCGGCACCGCCGTCCTCAACAGCGTGAAGGATCGCAAGGAGCGCATCGGAAAGATCTACCGAATGCACGCGAACAAGCGTGAGGAGATCGACTCGGTAGGTGCCGGCGACATCGTCGCAGTGATGGGTCTCAAGGACACCACCACGGGCGAGACCCTGTGCGATCCGGCCAACCCGATCGTGCTCGAGTCGATGACCTTCCCCGCTCCGGTTATCTCGGTTGCTATCGAACCCAAGACCAAGAGCGACCAGGACAAGCTCGGCGTCGCCATTCAGCGTCTTGCTGAAGAGGATCCGACCTTCCACGTCCGCACTGACGAGGAGACCGGCCAGACCATCATCGGTGGCATGGGCGAGCTTCACCTCGAGGTCCTCGTTGACCGCATGCGCCGTGAGTTCAAGGTCGAGGCAAACGTCGGCAAGCCGCAGGTTGCCTACCGCGAGACCATCACCAAGGCCGTCGAGAAGATCGATTACACGCACAAGAAGCAGACCGGTGGTTCGGGTCAGTTCGCGCGCGTCATTATCAACATCGCACCCAACGCCGGCGCAGAAGGCTCGAACGACGAGGGTTACTCCTTCGAGAACAAGGTCACCGGTGGCCGTGTTACCCGCGAGTACATCCCCTCGGTCGACGCTGGCTGCCAGGAGGCCATGGAGAACGGCGTTCTCGCCGGTTACCCGATGGTCGATGTCAAGGTCACCCTCACTGACGGTGCCTACCACGACGTCGACTCCTCAGAACTCGCATTCAAGATCGCCGGCTCGATGGCGTTCAAGGATGCGGCTCGCAAGGCAGGCCCTGTCCTGCTCGAGCCGATGATGGCCGTCGAAGTCACCACCCCCGAGGACTACATGGGTGATGTCATCGGCGATCTGAACTCCCGCCGCGGACAGATCCAGTCCATGGAGGAGCGCTCAGGAGCCCGTGTCGTTGCGGCACTGGTTCCGCTGTCCGAGATGTTCGGCTACGTGGGCGATCTGCGCAGCCGTACACAGGGCCGCGCGAGCTACAGCATGCAGTTCGATTCATACGCACAGGTTCCGGCGCACGTGTCGACGGAAATCATCGCAAAGTCTCGCGGCGAATAACCGCGGATCACAGCACCATCCAATAACCAAAGAAACCATCCGATCCGCGAAAACGCCGGACGGCAATACGAAGGAGAACTCAGGTGGCGAAGGCCAAGTTTGAGCGCACCAAGCCGCACGTCAACATCGGCACCATTGGTCACATTGACCATGGAAAGACCACGCTGACTGCTGCAATCACCAAGGTGCTGCATGACAAGTACCCGGACGTGAACCCCTTCACGCCGTTCGACATGATCGATAAGGCGCCCGAAGAGCGCCAGCGTGGTATCACGATCTCGATCGCACACGTCGAGTACCAGACCGAGGCGCGTCACTACGCACACGTCGACTGCCCCGGTCACGCTGACTACATCAAGAACATGATCACCGGCGCAGCCCAGATGGACGGTGCGATTCTCGTCGTCGCCGCCACCGACGGCCCGATGCCGCAGACCAAGGAGCACGTCCTCCTTGCTCGCCAGGTCGGCGTTCCCGCCATCGTCGTTGCACTCAACAAGTGCGACATGGTCGATGACGAGGATCTCCTCGAGCTGGTCGAGATGGAGGTTCGCGAGCTGCTCAGCGCTTACGAGTTCCCGGGCGACGACATCCCCGTGGTTCGCGTTGCTGCCTTCCCGGCACTGCAGGGCGACGAGAAGTGGGGCAACTCCATCCTCGAGCTCATGACCGCAGTTGACGATTACATCGTCACCCCGGAGCGCGACGTCGACAAGCCCTTCCTGATGCCCGTCGAGGACGTCTTCACGATCACCGGTCGTGGCACCGTCGTCACCGGTCGTATCGAGCGCGGCATGATCAAGGTCAACGAGGAAATCGAGATCGTCGGAATCCACACCGGTCCGCCGACCAAGACCACCGTCACCGGTGTCGAGATGTTCCGCAAGCTGCTCGACGAGGGCCAGGCAGGCGAGAACGTCGGTCTGCTCCTTCGTGGCACCAAGCGCGAGGACGTCGAGCGCGGCCAGGTGTGCTGCAAGCCCGGCTCGATCACCCCGCACACCGAGTTCGAGGCACAGGCATACATCCTGTCCAAGGACGAAGGCGGCCGTCACACCCCGTTCTTCAACAACTACCGTCCGCAGTTCTACTTCCGTACCACTGACGTGACCGGCGTTGTGTACCTGCCCGAGGGCAAGGACATGGTCATGCCCGGCGACAACACCGACATGCGCGTTGAGCTCATTCAGCCCATCGCCATGGAGGACGGCCTCAAGTTCGCCATCCGCGAGGGTGGCCGCACGGTCGGCGCAGGCCGCGTCACCAAGATCCTGAAGTAACTCTCAGGACAACCGGTTTGACCCGGTGGTGGTCGAGAGGCCACCACCGGGCACCACACCCCCTCACGGGGGAGCGGTGCAAGAGATTTGACAACTAGAAGCATCGGCACACGAGAAGTAAGGACGCAAGCCACCATGGCGGGACAAAAGATCCGCATCAGGCTCAAGGCCTACGACCATGAGGTCATCGATTCATCGGCGCGCAAGATCGTCGAGACCGTGACCCGTACTGGCGCGCAGGTTGCAGGCCCCGTGCCGCTGCCGACGGAGAAGAACGTGTACTGCGTTATCCGTTCGCCGCACAAGTACAAGGACAGCCGCGAGCACTTCGAGATGCGCACGCACAAGCGTCTTATCGACATTCTCGATCCCACGCCGAAGACCGTTGATTCGCTGATGCGTCTCGATCTTCCGGCTGGCGTCGACATCGAGATCAAGCTGTAAGGACGACAGACGAATGGGCACCAACGTTAAGGGCGTACTGGGCACCAAGCTCGGCATGACGCAGGTCTGGGATGAGAACAACAAGGTCATCCCCGTCACTGTGGTTCAGGCCGGACCTTGTGTTGTCACCCAGGTTCGCACCCCCGAGAACGACGGATACTCCGCCGTGCAGATCGCCTTCGGCGCGATCGACCCCCGCAAGGTGACCAAGCCCCAGGCCGGTCACTTCGCGAAGGCTGGCGTGACCCCGCGCCGCCACCTGGTCGAGATTCGCACCGAAGATGCCACCGAGTACACCCTCGGCCAGGAGATCGGCGTGGAGACCTTCGAGGTCGGTCAGAAGATCGACGCTGTCGGCACCACCAAGGGCAAGGGCTTTGCCGGCGTCATGAAGCGTCATGGCTTCCATGGCCTGCGCGCTTCCCACGGTGTGCACCGTAAGCACCGCTCGCCGGGCTCCATCGGCGGCTGCGCGACCCCCGGTCGCGTGTTCAAGGGCATGAAGATGGCCGGACGCATGGGTGGCGCACGCCAGACCACGCAGAACCTGGTGATCCAGAGTGTCGACGCTGAGCGCGGTCTGCTGCTCGTCAAGGGTGCCGTTCCCGGTCCCAAGGGCGGCCTCGTGTTCCTGCGCACCGCCGCGAAGGAGGCATAACCATGAGCTCTGTAGACATCCAGACCCCGGCCGGCAAGGCATCGGGCAAGGCCGAGCTTCCCGCCGAGATCTTCGACGTTCCCGCCAACATTCCGTTGATGCACCAGGTCGTCGTCGCTCAGCTGGCCGCTGCTCGCCAGGGCACGCACGACACCAAGACCCGTGCAGAGGTCAGCGGTGGCGGACGCAAGCCCTACAAGCAGAAGGGCACCGGCCGCGCGCGCCAGGGCTCTACTCGTGCACCGCAGTTCGTCGGTGGCGGCGTCGTCCACGGACCGCACCCCCGCGACTACAGCCAGCGCACCCCCAAGAAGATGAAGGCTGCTGCTCTGCGCGGCGCCCTCTCCGATCGGGCACGCGACGGCCGTATCCACGTCATCTCCGAGCTCGTGACCGGCGACGTCCCCTCCACCAAGGCGGCCGTCACGGCACTTGAGTCCCTGAACCTTGAGGGCGGCATTCTGGTCGTCGTGAGCCGTGACGAGTCCGTGAGCTGGCTGAGCCTGCGCAACGTGCCCACCGTGCACGTGCTCTCGCCCGATCAGCTCAACACGTACGACGTTCTCGTCTGCGATCAGGTGCTGTTCACCAAGTCGGCTCTCGAGACCTTCCTCGCCGGTCCCTCGACCGGTAAGGCACTCAAGGCCACTGCCAAGGAAAGCGAGGTGCAGGCATGAGGATCGCTGACCCCCGCGACATCCTGCTCGCCCCGGTGATCTCCGAGAAGAGCTACGGCCTTCTCGAGGAGAACAAGTACACGTTCATCGTTT
>JBPCSY010000256.1:0-10137 GCA_051006695.1 Candidatus Nanopelagicales bacterium | reverse complement strand
GACTCGCTCATGCGCACGGCACCTATTGGAGAAGTCCATCGGCTCGAGTCTCGGCTCGAGCGCCTTCGCCCGGTGCCTAAGGACTCGTGGAAGGGCTCAAGCAATCCCACTGAGCTCGCCGGCCTTCTCCTCGACTTCGGATCGCACTTGGTCGACCAGGCCATTCAGCTGATGGGGCCGGTGAAATCTGTCGACTGCTGGACTCGCAATGTCCGGCAGGCTGACTCACCCGTCGATGACCTCCACATCACCTTGTTCCACGTGTCGGGTGCCGTCAGCGAGATCGTCGGCAGCCAGGCTTCGGTCTTCACAGAGCCTCGCTTCACTGCCCTCGGGCTCAGTGGTGGTATTCGCACCTTCGGCTTCGACATCCAGGAGCAGCAATTGCGCGCGAATCCCGACGCCGCTGCGGCGAACTTCGGCATCGAGGCTGAGGCCTCGGCCGCCTACCTCGTGACCGTCGACACGGATGGCACGATCCGGGAATCCCGCGAACCCTTGATGCGCGGGGCCTGGAATACCTTCTATGCCGCTATCCGAGATGCGATCGTGGATGGCAAGCAGCTTCCCGTGCCACCGTCAGACGTCGTCGAGACGCTTCGCGTTCTCGACGCGGCCGCCGAATCAGCCCACGACGGTTGCCGAGTCCGCCTCGATCCGCCGGCCACGCACGCACGTCATTCGGCGTGAGCGAAGTGCCACAGCAGGTCAGGTAACGGAGCGGATCAACTTCTTGTTGATGAACTCCGCAATGCCCAGGGTGCCAAGCTCGCGTCCGAAGCCTGAGCGCTTGGTGCCGCCGAAGGGCAGATCAGGTGCGTCGAGGCCCACGCCGTTGATGAAGACCATGCCGGTGTCGAGCTTGTTGGCCACGCGAATTGCCTGCGCCTGATCGGTGGTGAAGACGTACGAGCCAAGACCGTAAGGCGTGTCATTCGCGATGCGAATGGCGTCGTCTTCGTCCTTGGCGCGGTATACCTGCGCGACGGGGCCGAACAACTCCTCGCGATAGACCGGGTTGTCGGATGTCACGTTGGTCAGGACGCCGGTCGGGAAGAAGCAGCCTTTGCGCTCCCCCGCCGTGGCGAGCGAGGCACCGGCGGCGACCGCACGATCCACCTGTGCCGCCAGATTCGCCGCGGCAGCAGCGGAGGACAACGGGCTTGCCGCCTCCATCGCCAGCATCTTCTCGGTGAAGGCCGCCAGGAATGAGTCGTAGAGCGAATCGATGATCACGAAGCGCTTGGCTGCATTGCAGGCCTGGCCGGTGTTGTCGGTGCGCGCGAAAATGGCGGCATCGACAGTGGCATCGAGATCATCAGTGCTCAGCAGGATGAACGGATCAGAGCCGCCCAGCTCCAGCACGACCTTCTTGAGGTTGCGACCAGCGATTTCGGCCACCGCTGCGCCTGCGCGCTCGGAGCCGGTCAGCGAGACGCCGCGAACGGTCGGGTCGGCGATGATGTCGGCAATCTGCTCATTCGCCGCGTAGATATTCGTGTACACACCTGAGGGAACTCCGGCATCCATGAATATCTGAGCAATGAACGCTGCAGACTCCGGGCACTGCGGCGCATGCTTGAGCAGCACCACGTTGCCGAGTGCAAGGTTCGGGCCGGCGAAACGCGCAACCTGGTAGGCGGGGAAGTTCCACGGCATGATGCCGAGAATCGTTCCAACCGACGAGGGGCGGATCACGGCAGTTCCCTCGCCATCAGCCATAGCGATCGGCTGATCAGCCAGGAGCCGCTCGGCATTCTCGGCGTAGTAGTCGTAGATCATTCCGCTGAACTCGATCTCGCCGACAGCGTCAGCAAGTGGCTTGCCCATCTCACGCACGATGATGGCGCCGAGTTCCTGAGCGCGCTCAGTGTGCAGCTCGCCGATGCGCCGAACGATCGCGGCACGCTCGGCAATGGAGCGTGCTGACCATGCTGCGTGGGCGGCCGCCGTGCTCTCGACCGCTGTGCGGATCTCTGCGTCGGTCGCCGTGGGGTAGGCCTTGACCTGCTCGCCGGTGGCCGGGTCGACTACTGCGTACATATCGATGACTCTCCTTGTTCAGTGCGGTGCCTTCGGGGGAGAAACGGCCGAGTTCAGACCGCCGCCGCTCGCCTCCCCAGCCTTGCAGATTTGACCGAGAATGACGGCTCAAGGCAGGAATTCGATCGGTTGCGAAATGCGGAATCGGGAGCCTCGACTCCCTGGGAAGCCCGTAGGCTCTTGCCTCATGCGCACCACCCTCAGCTCCACTGCCGCGCCCGTTGCCGCCGCGCTTGCGGTCGGAATCATGACCGCCACCCAGTCGAAAGTGGTGGGTGATTTCGAGGAGTTCACGCGCAATAACCCGGAATTCGTGCTGCTGAACTACCTCGCAGGCATCGTCGTGCTTTCCGTGATCGTCCTGGCCACTCCTCGAATCAGGACCGCCGTCGCCTCTATCCCGAGTCTCCTGCGCAGCCGCCGGCTGCGGTGGTACCAGTGCCTCGGCGGGGTTTTCGGCTCGTGGCTGGTCGTCTCCGCGGCACTCACCGTGCCCAAGCTGGGGCTCTCCCTGGCCGTCGTCGCGCTTATTTGCGGCCTGATCGTGGCGGGCGTGGTCGTGGACGCCTTCGGCCTCGGCCCGGCCGGCAAGAACCCCCCGACGCGCAATCGAATCCTCGGTGCTGCGATTGCCCTCGTCGCGGTAGGGGTGGAGGTCGCACCGTCGATCGCATCAGAGGGATTGGGTGCGGATACGCCGCTATTCACGCTTCTGGCGTTCTCCGCCGGCTGCGGCGTCGCAGTTCAGCAGGCCTTCAATGGACATGTGGCCTCTGCCTCCGGCCAGCCACTGGCAGCGGGCTGGATCAATTTCGTCGCCGGTATCGGCGCCCTCAGTCTCGTCGTTGCCGTCACCGCAGCGACGGGCGTGACGCCACTTGAGCCCGCGACCGACATGCCTCTCTGGGCGCTCGCACCCGGGCTCCTGGGTGCCGCCTTCGTGACGCTTGGCGCCTGGGCGGTGGGCGGTATCGGCGTGCTCTTGCTAGGCCTGCTCTCGGTGACCGGCCAGATCTTCACCGCGCTGATCTTCGATCTTCTCAACCCGAAGGTCGGCATCCTGATGGATGCGCGCACTGGTATCGCCGCGCTGCTGGCCTTGGCTGCAGCGTTCGTCTCGTCGCGCCGACGTGTCTCCGGCGATGCGCATACGCACTGACGGGCATGCCACCCGGAGGGGAAGGTGGGAGATGAGTTCGTTGGTGGGTCGCCCGGGGCTCGAACCCGGAACCTACGGATTAAAAGTCCGCAGCTCTAACCATTGAGCTAGCGACCCGTGCCCTCGACCTGCGTCCAGGGCGCATCCAAGACTACGGGCACAGCGGCCAAACGCTGACAGCGGTCAGGAGGCCTTGATCGGTGCCGCATCGGGTCGACCCACCGAGTGCTTGTAGAAGGGAAGCAGGCAGGCAACCGTGATCAGGCCGATGATGCTTCCGATAATGGTGAATCCGAGTCGGCTGATGGCTAGATCAAGAAGCGAGCCCTCCTGGCCGCTTGAGGCGATCACGAGGACGACACCGGGAGTCAGGAACACCACGTACTGCCAGTACTCGCGCTTGGCGTCCATCTTGACGAGCAGGGCCATGCCCAGCAGGACCACTCCCACCAGGAGCATCACGATCGACGTGCTCACGAAGGCGCTGAGCACGACGGCGATTCCGAAGCCGGCGAAAGTACCGAGGGCCCTCTGCACGCTGCGCTTGAACGTGCTCGAGAAGCCGGGCTGCACGACGATGAGGATGGTCATCATCAGCCAGGCGCCGCCATGCCCGAGGTCGCGATCGGCCACGACCCATGCTGCGCCACCGACCAGAACGGCCAGGATGATGGCCAGGACCACTGCGTGCCGAGCCTGAAGCGGTGCAGCGGGAGGGAAGTGCACCTTGCGAAACACCGAACCTGTGATGAGCAGGCCCCAGAAGCCCGAGCACAGAGCGATAAAGCCGACTACGAATGCATCCTGGGCCGTCGAGAGCGAGGTAGACACCACCGGTGGCTGAGCCACGAAGAACGCCACCGAGATCGCGAAGAAGTTCACCGCGGACACGAGACCTCGAACTGACGCAATGCCGGAGATCGCTGCGCACGTTCCCATGATGAGCATGGAGCCCCACGGACTACCCTGATTAAGCACAGCAAGCATCGAGGCGATCGCGAGCATGACGACCGTAACGGCAGAGAGCCGCAGTGAGCTCGAGATAATTGCCATGGCACCGGTGACCGTGCCGAGCATCCAGATATTGCTTGCCTCGCCCCAGCCGAGGAGGGTGAAGATGATTGCCGGGATCGCCGGTACCGCCATCACGGCAATGACCAGGGGAATGGACTTCTTCAGGCTCATGGCCACTGGCGGATATCCACGATTCTTCCGACCCCTGCGCCGCGCGCTGAGGTCATGCCGATCTCGCTGTCCTCGTACACCAGGCATGACTCGGGCTCAACACCTAGCTTGCGCATGGCAAGCGCATACAGATCAGGTGCCGGCTTGGAGTGAGTGACCTCGTCAGCGGTGACGATGTGATCGAACAGATGCGTGATGCCCGCTTCGTCCAACGAGGGAACGACGACATCGCGGTAGCCACCAGTGACGACTGCCATTGGCAGCCTCCCGTGATGCTCACGAGCCACCTCGATCACGTGCTCAAGAGGCTCGATCATGTGAAGCATCTCGTTGTACATCTCCATGGCCTCGACGTTGAGCTGATCGGCAAGCTCAGGAGTGGCGTCTGCGATCACGTGCTGCACCATCGGCAGCAGCGGAAGATTCGCCCACTCCTCCCACCAGTCGTCGGTGATGACGAAGTCGTAACGCAGGAAGAGCTCGCTCCAGACTGCTCGATGGATCGGCATCGTGTCGACGAGCGTGCCATCGCAATCGAAGAGGATCGCCTTCGTGCTCTCGTCGGGAAGGTGGCTGGCAGCACTCATGGTGAATGAACCCTAGCCGCCACTTCGAGTGCCGTTCAGGACTTGCGCGGGCTCAGGCGCGCGCCGTGAACGTGATCGGCAGATCCACCAGGGAGTAGAAGATCAGACCGCCGGTGCGCTGGAGATTGGCTCCGGGCGCCAGCTGGATGTTGTCGAGACGATCCAGGATTCGATCGAAGCCGATCATCAGTTCCTGAATTGCCAGCGGTTGCCCGACGCAGAAGTGCGGACCGCGGGAGAACGCGAGGTGCTTGTTGGCATTGTCGCGAGTGATGTCGAACTTCTCCGGCTCGGGGAAGACGTTCTCATCCCAGTTGGCCGAGCCGTAGCGCGTGTGAACAATGCTGTTCGCGGGAATCGTGACACCGCTCAACTCAGTGTCGACAGTCGTGCGACGGAACAGACCCTGGACAGAGCTCGAATGGCGAAGTGCCTCGTCAGCGAAGTTGTGAAGCAATGAGCGATCATTGCGCAGCAACTCCATCTGATCGGGATTCTCGAGCAGCAGGAGCATGGCATTGCCGATCGAGTCTGCCGTGGTGGTGTAGCCACCGGTGATGAGCTGATTCATCAGGTTCTGCAGCTCGTGCATCGTGAGCGGCTCATCGCCATCAGTCGAATCAGCGAGCAGCGCCGAGAGAATGTCATCCGTCGGATTCGCGCGACGCTCCTCGAAGAGCTTGGCCAAGTAGTGCTGGGCCTCAGCTTCGACCTCCGCGTACTTCTTCGCCGAGGCCTCGTCGACCAGCAGGCCCATGGCAGGCGCGAGCATGCCGTCACTCCAGGCCTTGAAGGTATTGATCTGGGCAGCGTCGAGTCCGATCTGCTCCGCGATCACCAGGCCCGGCAGCGGAAAGGCGAATGCTTCGATGAAATCGCACTCGCCCTTGTCGATGAAGGCGTCGATCAGGTCGTCAGCAATCCGCGTGACGCTCGGGAGCATGCCCTTGACCATCGGCGGGGTGAGCGTGCGGTTGATCAGGCGGCGGTAGCGGCCGTGCACGGGCGGGTCAGTGCGCTGGAGAGTCTGCACGTGGCCCCAGCCAACCTCGGCCAGGTGGTCGTCGAACATTCGGCCGAGGTCTGCGGCGGCCTCACCGGCCAGCTGCTCGATCTCGATGTCATTCGAGAAGGTCACCGGGTCGGAGAGCACGGTCTTGAGATCCTCGTAGTTCGAGATGACGTAGAAGCCGGTCTCAGGCATGCGATAGACGGGGGCCTTCTCGCGCAACTGCTGGTGATACCCGAACGGGCAGGCCTGGACGGCCGGATCCAGCAGCGTTCCCTCGATCTCCGCAGTAGACATCGCTCTCCCTCATGTGTCGGTACGGGCAGTGCATCATCCGGCCTGGGGGCTGTCAACGGATTTGGAATAATTCATCTATACGACTTCCGCGATTCAGTCCCGAAATTCCTCGAGGCTGGGAATACTTTCCGCATGACAAATGAGGATGTGCACGCGCGCCTGGAGAAGCTCGAGTCAATTGAGGCCGCCCGCCAGGTGACCCAGCAGTACGCGCGGGCCATCGACTCCCTCGATTGGGAACTTCTGACCGAGACTTTCACCGAGGACGCGAACCTGATCTCGCGCAGCAGCTCCCATGCGGGCCGCGAGGCGGTGATCGCGAACTACCGCCGCGCCTTGGAAGCCCCGATGGATCGCAAGCACTTCATCATCAACACCAGTGCGGAGTGGATGTCACGCGGTGAGGTCATCGTCAACTCGTACTTCATCTACACCTTCGCCGGTGACGAGACGTCGACTCTCGGCTGGGGCAACTACACCGATCGCGTGCGGATCGAGAACGGCGTTGCCCGAATCGCGGAGAAGCGAATCTCCATTGATCGCTCGGGCACCGTGCTCCCCGGATGGATGAACTGATGAGCCAGCTCGAGGGAAAGCGCATCCTCGTCACGGGTGCGGGCCAGGGAATGGGATCCGCGATCGCCCTGGGCGTGGCCGCGGCGGGCGCCGAGGCCATCGTCGTCACCGACGTGAACGAGGCCAATGGCAATGCCATTGCCATTGCTGTTCGTGATTGCGGCGTGAAGTCGACCTTCATCAAGGCCGATCTGCGCAGCGGCGACGAGATCAAGGCATTGATAGAGGACGCTGTGGCCTTCATGGGCGGCCTCGACTGCGTCGTCAACAATGCAGGCGTTATCGACTCCCAGATCACCGACGACGCGACGATCGAGGGACTCGACGAAGCAACCTGGGATCTCGTGATGGACGTCAACCTCAAGGCCATCTGGCTGATCACCAAGTTCGCGGCACCACATCTTCGGGCTTCGGGTCGTGGAGCCACGATTATCAACTCGGCCTCGGTGGCCGGAGTCAACGGAAACAAGGCCGGCGTGGCCTACGGCGCGAGCAAGGCGGCCGTCATCCAGTTCACGAAGTCCAGTGCACTCTTCCTAGCACCCGACGTGCGGGTCAACTGCTACTTGCCCGGCGCAATTGAGACACCAATGGCCCTAGGGCACATCGCGGCCTCGCCCGACCCGGCGGACACTGTGCGCCGCATGACCGGGGCACACCTGCTTCCCCGGATGGGCGAGTCCTCGGAGGTTGCCGACCTCGTGTGCTTCCTCGCCTCGGACCAATCGTCCTTCATCACCGGCGTCGCGATTCCGATCGACGGCGGCATGCTCGCCTGGCGAGGCCTTCGCAACTAGCTAGAGCCGTGCCTTGATCGCCTTCACCATGTTGGCCGCGGCCGACTCGTGCTTGGCAAAGAACAGGGAGGGCTCTGTGAGCTCAAGCTCGAGAAGTAGCGGCTCGCCATTCGGACCCGGGATGAGATCCACGCGGGCGTAGAGCACCCGATCGGCGCCACCGGGGATCGCGGCCAGCACCTTGCGGGCAGCCTCATGCTCGGCCTCGCTCGGAATTCGCGGATCGATTGTCTCGACGACATACAGGCCCTCGACCCGCTCCCCCTCGGCATTGGGCGCAAGCATCGGCCCCTTGCGAATGGAGTGCGAGAACTCGCCGCCCATGTAGATCACGGCCGTCTCACCAACAGTGTCGACCGCCTCGAGATACGGCTGGATCATGACTACGCGGTTCTCGTCGAGCAGTCGCTGCGCATGCGCACGCGGGGCTTCCATCGACTCTGCAGCGATGTAGCGCATGGTGTCACGCGATCCTGCGGAAACGGCGGGCTTGACGACATACTCATCGAAACCGGCCGGGGGCGCCCAATCAGTGAGACCGCCGGGCTCAAGGAAGACGGTGGGCACGACGGGAACTCCCGCGTCGAGAAGATCGCGGAGGTAGCGCTTGTCGGTATTCCACTCGATCACATCCGCCGGATTCAACAGCGTGGTCTGAGAATCGACACGCTTCGCCCACGCGATGAAATCCTCATGACGCTCGGTGTAATCCCACGGAGATCGCACCACGACGAGGTCATACCTCGCCCAATCGACGCGTGAATCTGTCCACACACATGAGGTGACCTCGTAACCCTCCGCCTCCAGACCGCTTTTGAGAAGCAGTTCATCGGGATCAAGGTCGGGGAGCGCTTCGCAGGTCACCAGGGCGATCGAGGTCATGGCCGAATTCTATTGAGGCACAAAGGACGAGGGACCGGCCGATGGCCGGTCCCTCGTCGCAGAGCTACGTAGTTACTCGCTGATCGTGATGGTGACATCGCGCATCGAGCTGTCGGGGTTGGTGACAGTCACGACCGCGGTGCCGGCTGCGAGAGCCTTGGCGCCGGGATTGAATTCGGCCCCATCCTGCTCGCCGCCCTGGGTCAGCTCCACGAGATCAGGGGTGCTCGTCGAGATCGTGGTGCCGGCCAGCTTGTCGACGTTGAACACGATGGTGTCGCCGACCTTTGCTTCAGCCGTGGTGGCCGTGGGCTCGACGATGACGGGGGGCAGCACGTCGCCTCCAATGGGGCTGGCCGCGGTGCTTGCTGCAGCCTCAGAGGCCGGTGCGGCGGGGGTCGATGAGGTGGAAGCTGAGCAGCCGGCAAGAACTGCGATGCCGAGCAGGGCAGTCGCGCTTGCGGCGACGATACGACCGGTGCGGGTCATGGTGAACTCCTTCGATGCCAGGGCATCTCCCCGGTCAATAAAGGGTATCTACCCCGAGATCACAACCCCTAAACCTGGCCGCTAGATCTCTGCGCCCTCATCCAGTGCGGAGAGGAGCTCGACTCGGCTCTCGTGGCGTCCGCCCTCGAACTCGGTGCTCAGGAAGATGCGCAGTGCCGCGATGGCGACGGCCGGATCGGTGACGCGCTCCCCGAAGCAGGCAACGTTCGCATTGTTGTGGCGGCGGGTCATCTCGGCATCCCAGTCATCTCGAATCACGCCGGCACGAATGCCGGTGATCTTGTTGGCTGCCATGCAGATGCCCTGGCCGCTTCCGCATACGAGAACGCCGAAGTCGGCGTTGCCTGCGGACACGACCTCGCCGACCTTGGCGCCGAAGACCGGGTAGTCCACGCGCTCATCGCTGTAGGCGCCGCAGTCGTTGACGTCGTATCCCTCAGATTCAAGCCACTCCTTGAGTGCCGATTTCAGCACGAAGCCAGCGTGGTCACTGCCGATGGCAATTCTCATGGGTTTCCTCTCGGAGATTCGTCACTCCATTGTGGCGCAGCAACAGCAGGGGAATCCCGTCGGCTCCCGAACGCGCGCGCAATACTGGCGTCATGGGAACAGTCGTGGTCGTGGGCAGCCTCAATGTCGATCTTGTGGTCGGCGTCGATCGAATGCCTGACCCGGGCGAGACAGTCCTGGGCCGCACGCTCGATCAGCATCCCGGCGGAAAGGGACTCAACCAGGCCGTCGCCGCCGCTCGACTCGGCGCCCGCGTCGAGATGATCGGAGCCGTCGGCTCCGACGACTCCGGTGCGTGGCTTCGCGGCATCGTGACGAGTGAGGGCATAGGTGACGCCGGCATTCGCACCGTCAGCGGACCGTCCGGCACAGCCTTGATCGAGGTCGATCGCAGTGGGATGAATCGCATCGTCGTCGTGCCGGGCGCCAATGGCGCGGTCACGTCGGACGATGTGGCCGCCGCGCTCGCGGACATCGATGACATCTCGATCGTGCTGACTCAGGGTGAAGTGCCGCTCGCCTCGATCGAAGCAGCAATGGTCGTCGGTCGGGCAATGGGCGCACGCACGATCCTGAATCCGG
>JBPCSY010000255.1:0-2997 GCA_051006695.1 Candidatus Nanopelagicales bacterium | reverse complement strand
CTGTCGGGCCATGTTCCCTCGCCTGCCGATGCGGTCGATGAGGTCGATCGCGTCGCGATCGAAGGTGCGCTCGCGTACATGGATCTCACCCCGGGCATGCCCCTGCGTGACATCAAGGTCGATACCGTCTTCGTCGGTTCCTGCACGAACGGTCGTATCGAGGATCTGCGCGCGGTGGCCGACGTTCTCAAGGGCCGCAAGGTTGCCCCGAGTGTGCGCATGCTCGTCGTGCCGGGCTCGGTGCGCGTGAAGAAGCAGGCCGAGGCCGAGGGGCTCAACGTCATCATCAGCGAGGCCGGTGCCGAATGGCGCGAGGCGGGCTGCTCGATGTGCTTGGCGATGAACCCCGACAAGCTGAAGCCGGGGGAGCGCAGTGCCTCGACTTCTAACCGCAACTTCGAGGGTCGTCAGGGTCCAGGTGGGCGTACCCACCTGGTCTCGCCGGCCGTTGCCGCGGCAACCGCAGTCTCGGGCCACCTGGCCGCACCCGCCGACCTGGCTTCGGCCTCCTGATTTGGAAAGGCCCCGACATGGAAGCTTTCGTCACCCACACCGGTACTGCAGCGCCTCTTCGTCGCAGCAATGTCGATACCGACCAGATCATCCCCGCCGAGTATCTGAAGCGCATTACGCGTCACGGTTTCGAGGATGGCCTGTTCTCGTCCTGGCGCAAGGATTCGGATTTCGTGCTCAATCGCCCCGAGTATCAGGGCGTGTCGATTCTGGTGGCCGGCCCCGATTTCGGCACCGGTTCCTCGCGCGAGCATGCGGTCTGGGCCCTGCAGGATTTCGGATTCAAGGTCGTGATCTCCTCACGTTATGCCGACATCTTCAGGGGTAACTCGGGCAAGGGCGGGCTGCTCACCGCTGTCGTCGACCAGCCCCTGGTCGAGCAGATCTGGGAGCTCATCGAGGCCGATCCGGCCACCGCGGTCACCGTCGATCTCGATGCCCGCGAGATCCGCGTGGGCGACCTGGTCGCTCCCTTCGAGGTCGATGACTACGTGCGCTGGCGCCTGATGGCCGGCCTTGATGACATCGGCATCACGCTGCAGTACGCCGACGAGATTTCTGAGTTTGAGGCCACGCGTCCGTCCTTCAAGCCGACCACGAAGTAGCGCGTCACTAACGCACAAGCCCAACGAAAGCCCTTGCCGATTCCTGTTTATTGGCAAGGGCTTTCGCGGCGTGGCGAAAAGGTTTTCGATGGCATTCGGATTAGATTCCAAATGTCGGCATCCGGCCGGCCTAATTACCCTCCGGAGGGGTTTTAAGTGAACAAGGCAGAACTCATTGACTCCGTGGCCGCACGTCTTGGCCACAGCAAGCGCGACGTCACCGCAATCGTCGACGCATTCATCGACGACACCAAGCGCGCCGTTGCCTAGGGCGAGAAGGTCGCGATCAGCGGCTTCGGCGTCTTCGAGGCACAGGCACGCAAGGCTCGCCTCGGCCGCAACCCGCGCACCGGCGAGACTGTGAAGATCAAGGCCACCAAGCTTCCCAAGTTCCGCCCGGGTGCGGAGTTCAAGGCAGTCGTGTCCGGCGCCAAGAAGGTTGCCGCACCTGCCGCAGCCAAGAAGGCTCCTGCCAAGAAGGCAGCAGCCAAGAAGGCCGCTCCCGCCAAGAAGGCAGTCGCGAAGAAGGCTCCTGCCAAGAAGGCAGCAGCCAAGAAGGTCGCGAAGAAGGCTCCTGCACGCAAGCGCTAGTCATCTCACTTCGAGGCGGTCACCTTCGGGTGGCCGCCTCGTTGTTTTACGGAAGACGAACGGCAATCGCGGCGCCGGCGGTGTCGAGGTCGAGAACCAGACGCTGACCGGTGCGCAACTCGCGCAGACCTGCGACGGACAGGAGTTCGCCAGGCACCTCGAACGTGACTCCGTCCTCAGACACGACAAGGGCTTCGCCATCGCGATAGGCGTGGAACATCGTCATCATGACTGCCTCCCGACCACGGCTTGGGTACAAGGTCCGACACCGATGCGCCGGGCATCACAGAGATCAGCGGGTGTGTCGACATCGCGCCTGGCACCTGCGAGCAGAGCACGGATCTCAGGGGGAGTATCGAGTGCAAGATCCACGCACCCGATCTCGACATGCGCCGCTCGTGACCCGAGCCCGAACCTCGGATCCAGCGCCCGCGCATCCAAGGAGAGCAGCATGGCCGTCCCGGAGCCCTGAGTGTCGCTGAGAAGGCTGTGCTCGTGCTCGCCGGCCAGGCTGAGCACGTAGGTGAGGGCCTCTGGGGTCAAGCAGGGCAGGTCGCCGGCAAGGGCCACGACCGGGCCTTCGGCCAGCGCCGCACCATGTCGAATCGCTGAATTCAGCCCGCCGCCCTCGGGCTCGGGGCAGATGGTGACCCCTGGCGAACTCGCGATGACCTCGACATCGTCGGTCACGACGATCACTCGGGTGACTGACTCCGCCTTCGAACAGGCGCTGATGACGTCCTGGGCGAAGGCCAGGGCAAGTTCGGGGCGCCGGGGATCATCGGCGCTGCCGAGCCGGGACTTGGCGGTATCCAGGCGCTTGACCGGGATCACGACCGTCCACGACTTCATCACCCCATCCAAGTCCATCAAGGCCGTGGAGCCGCATGGGCATGGAAGAGTAGGCGTATGCCTCATCCGGGTCGCGTGCGCAGGCGCTGGCGCCTGGGGTTCTGGTTCCGCCTGGCGGCCGTGCTCCTATGGCCGTTCCTGACGGTCTTCACCAAGCGTGACTGGGAGGGCGAGGAGAACCTGGTCCAGGACGGCGGCGGCATCATCGTCGCTGCCAACCACCTCTCCTGGTTCGATCCGCTGTCCTTGTCGAACCTGCTCTGGAATAACGATCGGCCACCGCGATTCCTGGCCAAGGAGCCGTTGTTCCGTATTCCGGTGGTCGGACGCATTATCTGCGGGGCGGGGCAGATCCCGGTGTATCTGGAGTCTACAGAGGCGGTGTCTGCCGTGCTCGATGCGATCACCGAGGTCGAGAATGGCGTGTGCGTGGTGG
>JBPCSY010000254.1:0-20137 GCA_051006695.1 Candidatus Nanopelagicales bacterium | reverse complement strand
GCACTGGATGGATCACTTCCCGTGGATCAAATCTCGGCAGATCTTGCCTCGGCAGGAATCGGGTCACCCTCGCTCGCGGCGGAACTGGCTGCGGAAGCACGCGATTACTCGCTGCGGATCGCGCTCGAGGCTCGCGAGCTTTCGCGAATCGACGAGCTCAGCCTGCGGCACCTGACCCTGCCACTGCTTCCGTCCGGCATCGACCTCGGTGGCCTGTATGAGCTTGCCGCGTGCCTGCGTGCGGAGGGAGTCCGATGACCTCCTTCGAGAATGCTCCGTCACTCGACATCGATGCGCTCATCGCGGATCACGAGATCAAGATCCTGGTGTGTACCGGTGCCGGCGGCGTGGGCAAGACCACCACCGCAGCAGCGCTCGCACTTCGTGCTGCCGAGCATGGACGCAAGGTATGCGTCCTCACTATCGACCCGGCAAAGCGCCTCGCGCAGGCACTTGGACTCACCAGTCTCGACAACACTCCGCGTGAGGTCGTCGGCATTCACTCACCGGATGGCTCAGGTTCCCTGCACGCGATGATGCTAGACATGAAGCGCACCTTCGATGAGGTCGTCGAGACGCATGCTGATCCGGAGCGAGCAAAGCAGATCCTGGAAAACCCGTTCTACCAAGCACTTTCCTCGTCTTTCGCCGGCACTCAGGAATACATGGCGATGGAGAAACTGGGCCAGTTGAGCGCGCGTGCCGAACTCGAGGGCACCTGGGACCTGATCATTGTCGACACGCCTCCGTCACGCAGCGCCCTTGACTTTCTCGACGCCCCGGCGCGACTGGGATCCTTTCTCGACGGAAAGTTCATTCGCATCCTGACCGCACCCGCGCGTTCGGCCGGCCGTGGGATCGGCAAGATCGCCGCACTCGGATTCGGCATCTTCACCGGAGTGCTCAACAAGATCTTGGGCACGCAGGTGCTGACCGATGTCGGCACGTTCGTCGCAGCGATTGACACGACCTTCGGAGGCTTCCGAGAGCGCGCCGACATGACCTACACCCTGCTCAAGCAGCCGAGCAGTCGATTCGTCGTGATTGCGGCGCCCGAGCCCGATGCCCTGCGCGAAGCTGCCTACTTCGTCGAGCGACTGAAGACGGACTCGATGCCGCTCGCCGGTCTGGTACTCAATCGCGTGCAGTACATCGATGCACCAGAACTGTCAGCCGATCGCGCTCGCGTGGCCGCTGCCTCACTCAGCAGTGAGGGGCACGAGCTAACAGCTGCCCTACTGGGGATTCACGCGAACCGACAGGCCCAAGCAGAACGTCAGCACCACCTGGCCGAGAGGTTCACCGCGGCGCATCCGAGTGTTCCGGTGGCGATGATGCCGGCGATGGCAGAGGACATCCACGATCTTGCGGGGTTGCGCGCGATCGGCGAGACGCTCGCCGAGCGATAGTCGATCGGTTCGGCGATCGTCTCGCCGGGAACTGCTGTCGATCCTTAGGACACGGCTCCGATGCGGCCGGTCAGGATGCTCTGGCGATCGAACTCATCCTGGGCCGTCTGAAGCAGGTGCCGCCACGAGGTGACATTGGGGCGCCGACGCAAGAGTGCGCGGCGCTCGCGCTCGGTCATCCCGCCCCAGACGCCGAACTCGACACGGTTGTCGAGGGCGTCCGCGAGGCAATCAGTGCGAACCACGCAGCCGGAGCAGATGGCCTTGGCGCGATTCTGGGCTGCGCCTTGGACGAAGAGGGTGTCAGGGTCTGAAGTACGGCAGGCGGCCTGTGCTGCCCAAGCTGAGTCGACCGACATGTACTACGACCACCCCTTCACTCGCTGCTGTTTCTGATGATGCTCTGCTGTAAGTGCTTGTTCGCGGACGCTACGCCCCACAGCCTCCAGCAAACAGGCTCTAAAGAACTATTCCTGACTAGTTAATTAGTGTCAATATTCCTCGCGGACCTCGTGCGCGGTGCCGCACGACGCGCGCCGAACCCCCCAAGGGAACAGGCCGACTTACGCTGACGTCTAATGAGCATGCCCGAGAACCGAGATGACCCGCGCAGCGCCCTCGCGCGCCTCGCGGTGCTTCTCGGGGTCGTCATCTCTGCCGGAGTAGTGGCAGCCCTCATCGCCGTGCCCTTCGTGGGCGGCCTAGGCGTGCTCACCAAGAGTGCCGTCCAGAACTTCGAGGCGCTACCTGCCTCACTCGATACCCCGCCCCTGCCGCAGCGCACCGTGATCCTGGCCTCCGACGGCACCACCCTCGCCACCCTCTACTACCAAAATCGCGTCGAGGTTCCGTTGGGCGAGATCGCCCCGATCATGCGGCAGGCCATCGTCGCGGTGGAAGACTCCCGCTTCCTCCAGCACCGGGGCTTCGATTTCCGCGGCGGTGTGCGCGCCCTCGCCTCGAACACCTCCTCGGGCGGCGTGCAGGAGGGTGCGTCGACCCTGACCATGCAGTACATCAAGAACGTACTCGTCACCGAGGCGAGTAACGGCGAGGAACTCGAGGCTGCCCGTGGGCGAAGTGCAACGCGCAAACTTCGCGAGGTTCGTCTCGCCCTCGCACTCGAGAAGCGCTACTCGAAAGCGGAGATCCTCCAGCGCTACCTGAACATCGCCTACTTCGGATCAGGGGCTTACGGCGTGGAGGCCGCATCACGTCGCTACTTCTCCAAGCCTGCCTCCGCGCTCACCCTCACCGAGGCGGCAACACTGGCGGGCATCGTTCAGCAGCCCACGGCATTCGATCCGCTGCGCAACCCCGATCTCTCGGCCAAGCGGCGGAATGTCGTCTTACGCCGCATGGCGGACCAGGGATACATCACTGCGACTCAGGCCGAGCAGGCAGCGCTCGTCCCGATGTCCTCGGTTCTCGCACCATCACGAGTGACGAACGGATGCACGACATCGTACGCACCCTTCTTCTGCGACTACGTGCTGCACATGATCCGCACGGATCCCACGTTCGGAGATACTGCCGAAGCGCGCGAGGCTTTTCTCAAGCGCGGTGGCTACACGATCCGTACCACCCTCGACGTGAAAGCGCAGCAGGCTGCGTTCACAGCAGTGACGACCAAGATTCCAATCGAGGATGAGAGCAAGCGAGCTGCCGCCATCACCATGATCCAGCCCGGCACCGGAAACGTACTGGCCATGACGCAGAACCGCCTGTGGGGAACATCTGGTCTGGGCCGTACGACGTATAACTACAACGTGGATCGCGCCGCTGGCGGCACCATCGGCATGCAGGCAGGCTCGACGTTCAAGATCTTCACGCTCGCAGCGGCACTGGAGGCAGGTATCTCTCCTGCCGAGTACATCTCCTCCCCGAGCCCGAATACGTTCGAGAAGTTCGTCAATTGCGAGACAGGTGTTCCTTACGGCCCCATCACCGTGCGCAACAGCACAGGTGCCGGGACTTTCGACATGGCCCGAGCCACTGCGTATTCCATCAACACGTACTTCATGGCGCTCGAGGAGCGCACTGGCCTGTGCCGGCCACCGGAGATCGCTGAATCGATGGGCGTGCGTCTTGGCTCGGGTGAGCCGCTGCTGCGCGTGCCCTCCTTCACGCTCGGCACCATGGAGGTCACGCCGCTGCAGGTTGCCAATGCTTACGCGACCTTCGCCAACCACGGCTCGTATTGCACGCCCCGCGTTCTGCTCGACATTCGCGACCGCGACGGTCAGTCCGTGCAAGTACCGCCCGTCAACTGCACTCAGGTGATCACCCGTGATGTGGCCGACTCAGTGACAGCACTTCTCACCGGCGTGATCGATGGTGGCATCGGCGGTCGGACCGGCCAGGCAATGTCACTCGCGGATCGACCGGCCGCGGGCAAGACGGGCACGACAAACGAATCGGCGGCCGTCTGGTTTGCCGGCTACACACCTGACATCGCAGCCGCCGTGTGGGTCGGTGACCCTCGCGGTGGCTACGGCTTCCCGATGAAGGACGTCACGATCGCAGGTCGCTACTACTCGCAGGTATTCGGAAGCACATTGCCCGGACCCATCTGGAAGGAAGCGATGACAGGGGCCTCCGAGGGGAAGGCAGCAAACAATTTCATCCTGCAGTCGAGCTTCGGACTCAAGCCCGCCCGCGGAACGTCGGTGAGCTACTACAAGCCCAGCACTCCTGCTGTTCCGGTAGAACCAGAGTTTGAGTTCACGAATCCGGAGCCCGCGGCATCAGAGGAGGTTCCCGCATCGGAAGCCCCGACGACGGAACCTGCGACATCAGGAGAGGATCCCGCACCTGTGCAGCAGGATCCCGCACCCGCACCGGGGCAGTAGCCCGACTTAGCCCAGCGCCGATCGAACGATCGCCGCAACCTGGCCGCCCTCGGCCTTGCCCTTGACCTGCGGCTGCACGATCTTCATCACCGCACCGAGATTCTGAGCACCGATGCCGACCTCGGCGACCGCCGCATCAACGATCGCTTGGATCTCGGCCTCGGTCATCTGTTGCGGTAGGTACACGGTGAGAACACCAAGCTCAGCGCGCTCGCGATCAGCGCGATCGGGGTGACCGGCGGAAACGAAGGCCTCAGCTGCCTCGCGCCGCTTCTTCGCCTCGCGGCCGAGCACCGTGATCACTTCGTCGTCGCTGAGCTCGCGGGCTGACTTTCCGGAGACTTCCTCATTGGTGATAGCCGTGAGTGCCATACGCAGGGTCGCTGCGGTCAGTTCGTCACGCGACTTCATCGCGGTCGTGAGATTCGCCTGCAAGGTCGCCTTAAGGGTGCTCATTTTCGTATTCTCGCACCCTTCGTGCCACGATCTGACCATGCGCACTCCAGCCAAGGCCGCCCTCGGCGTGCTCGCCCTGGGCGCTGCCGGGCTGATCTACTCGGCCTGGGAGGCGCAGAACTACACGCTGCGTCGAGCCACCGTGCCAGCACTGCGCGAGGGTCAGCCCGAGCTGCGCATCCTGCATCTCTCGGATCTTCACCTCGTTCCCGGGCAGACGAAGAAGAAGGAGTGGGTGCGCTCACTGCGCGAACTTCGCCCTGACGCAGTCATCGCGACCGGCGACTTTCTCTCCCATCTCGAGGCTGTTCCCGAGGCACTCGACGCACTCGACTCCGTCCTCGACATCCCCGGTGCTTTCGTGCTCGGCAGCAATGACTACTTCGCGCCGCGCCCGCTGAACCCGGCGCAGTACCTGCGCGGCCCGTCACAGCTGGAGCCGAGTCGGCCAATGCTGCCGTGGCCTGAACTCGTTGCAGGACTCACCGATACCGGCTGGCTTGACCTATCGAACTCCCGCGGAGTTCTCGAGATCGACGGACGCATGATTGACCTGCGCGGCGTCGATGACCCGCACATCTCGCGCGATCGCTATGACGATGTCGCCGGCGCGTTTTCAGAGGAAGCCGACCTCGCCCTCGGCGTAGTGCACGCTCCGTACCTGCGAGTTCTCGACGGCATGGCTGCAGACGGTGCCGACCTGATCCTCGCCGGGCACACCCACGGCGGACAGCTTGCACTTCCCGGCATTGGCGCACTCGTCACGAACTGCGATCTCGACCGCAAGCGGGCCAAGGGGCTTTCCTCCCATCAAGGCTCCCATCTGCACGTCTCCGCGGGCCTGGGCACATCGCCTTATGCCCCGGTGCGATTCGCCTGCCCACCCGAGGCCACCCTGCTCACCGTGACCGGTCGCTGAGCACTCCCGTGACTGGGCTAGACTCGTGCAGCCTTCGGGGTGTAGCGCAGCTTGGTAGCGCGCTTCGTTCGGGACGAAGAGGTCGTGGGTTCGAATCCCGCCACCCCGACTCAGGGTCGGGGGCCGAGAAATCGGCCCCCGACCGCTTCTTGGCAGGAGTCTGATGAGTACATCTGATCGCCGTCCCAAGGTCGCAGACCTGGGCAAGACCACCGGAGCCTTCGTCCGCTCGGCCGGCTGGCGTTCGGCGAACCTGCACACTCACATCTCGCTGGTAAATCGCTATGTCTACTTCGAGGTTCCGAAGGCCGGCTGCGGCACCATGAAGGCCACTCTCGGTGGCCTCGAAGCGGCACGCCTGAGCACCGGCGCTGTCGAGCGCGTGCAAGAACGCCCACATGATCGCTCGCTGATGACCCCGTTCGTCAAGCCGTTCCAACTCCCCGCTGACCTGCTCGAGGATGCCCTCACCAGCCGCAAGTTCAATCGCTTCTCCGTCGTACGCGAGCCCGCGTCGCGACTGCTCTCGGGTTACCTCGAGAAGATCTGCCAGGGCCTGCAGCAGGCACAGCCGATCTACGACATCCTCGTCGAGCAGGGCCACGCCCCTGACTCGCCCAGTGACATCTCATTCGCGCAGTTCATCGACGTCGTCACATCGATGCCCTCGCGTGACCAGGATCCGCATTGGCGCCGCCAGACCGACCAAATCGGCTACGGGATCGTGAAGTTCGACGACATCATTCGACTCAATGAGCTCGATGCCTCGTGGAGCACTATTGCCAAGCTCACGCGCACGCCTGATCTCCAGGATCAGTTTTTCTGCCGCAACTCCACCGGTGCAAGCTCGAAGATCACCGACTTCTACACCCCGGAGTTGCTCGCAAAGGTCGTGGAGTCATACGCCGACGACTACAAGGAATTCGGCTTCGCCATTCCTTCGCTCAGCCGCTAGCGGCGAGCACTACGCCAGGTCAGCGGCAACGATCTCGGCAATCTGCACGGCGTTGAGCGCCGCGCCCTTGCGGAGATTGTCATTGCTGATGAACAGAGCGATGCCGCGTCCGCCCGGAACACTCTGATCGGCGCGAATGCGACCGACGAAGGACGGATCTGCGCCCGCAGCCTGCAGCGGGGTTGGCACATCAGTGACCTCGACGCCCGGTGCGCCCTCGAGCAGCTCGGTCGCACGCTCGGGCGAGATCGGGCGGGCGAACTCGGCATTGATGGCGAGCGAGTGACCGGAGAACACCGGAACGCGCACGCAGGTGCCGGAGACGAGAAGCTCGGGGATGCCGAGGATCTTGCGGCTCTCATTGCGCAGCTTTTGCTCCTCATCGGTCTCGAGAGAACCGTCACCTGCGATGCTGCCAGCAAGCGGAACGACATCGAACGCGATGGTGCGCACGTACTTATTGGGCGCCGGGAAGGTGACCGACGAACCGTCGTGGGTCAGGGCGGCGATGTCCTGGGTCACGGCTGCACGAATCTGCGACTCGAGCTCCTCGACACCGGCAAGACCACTTCCTGAGACAGCTTGGTACGAGCTGACGATCAGGCGCTCAAGCCCGGCTTCCTCGTGCAGCGGTCGCAGCACGGGCATTGCGGCCATGGTGGTGCAGTTCGGGTTGGCGATGATGCCCTTCTTGGCATCCTTGATCGCCTCGGGGTTCACCTCGCTCACGACCAGCGGAACATCGGGATCCATGCGGAACGCCGATGAGTTGTCGATGACGATGGCGCCGGCCTCCGCAAAACGCGGGCCCTGAGCCTTCGAGGTCGCGCCGCCAGCGGAGAACAACGCGATGTCGATACCCGAGACGTCGGCGGTAGCCGCGTCCTCGACGACGATCTCGCCACCCTTCCAGGGCATGGTCGAGCCGGCCGAGCGCGCGGATGCGAAGAAGCGCACGCTCTCGAGCGGGAAGTCGCGCTCTTCGAGCAGGCGACGCATGACAGCGCCGACCTGGCCGGTGGCGCCGACGACTGCGACAACAGGCTTGCGACTCATCGACCCGTACCTCCGTACACGACGGCCTCGCCATCGGCGTCGAGACCGAATGCGGTGTGCAGGGCCTGAACTGCCTTCTTGGCATCACCAACGCGGGTGACCACGGAGATGCGGATCTCGGAAGTGGAGATCATCTCGACGTTGATGCCATTCTCGGCAAGCGCTGCGAAGAACGTGGCGGAGACACCAGGGTGCGAGCGCATGCCGGCTCCGACGAGCGAGACCTTGGCGATCTCCTCATCGATGATGAGATCCTCGAATGCAATGTCAGCGCGCTTTGCGTCGATGGCGGAGAGCGCCTTCTTTGCCGAGCCCGATGGGGTCGTGAAGGTCACGTCAGTGCGACCTGTCGATGCTGCCGAGACGTTCTGCACGATCATGTCGATGTTCACGCCGGCGTCAGCGAGTGCACCGAAGATGGCAGCGGCCTGGCCCGGCTTGTCGGGAACTCCGACCACGGTGATCTTGGCATCGTTCACGTCAGCGGCGACACCGGAGATGATCGGTTGTTCCATGGCTTTTCCTTCGGCAATTGCAGCCGCGATGGCTGCAGGTGACATCACGAGAGTGCCCTCGCGGTGCGAGAACGACGAGCGAACGTGGATGGGCAGATCGAAACGACGCGCGTACTCGACACAGCGCAGGTGCAGCACCTTGGCGCCGACGGCAGCGAGCTCGAGCATCTCCTCGTAGGTGATATACGGAACCTGGCGAGCCGCGGGGACAACGCGCGGGTCAGCACTGAAGACGCCGTCGACATCGGTAAAGATCTCGCAGACCGAGGCCTTCAGGGCTGCGGCGAGTGCCACTGCGGTGGTGTCGGAGCCGCCACGGCCGAGGGTGGTGACGTCCTTGGTGTCCTGGGCGACGCCCTGGAAACCGGCAACGATCGGGATGGCGCCTTCGGCAAGCGCCTCCTGGATACGACCGGGGGTCACGTCGATGATGCGAGCGGCGCCGTGGGCCGAGTCGGTAATGAGGCCGGCCTGAGACCCGGTGTACGAGCGGCCGTCCTCGCCGAGGTCGGCGATTGCCATGGCCAGCACGGCCATGGAGATGCGCTCACCGGCAGTCAGCAGCATGTCGAGCTCACGTGAGGGGGGCTCCGGCGAGACCTGCTCGGCGAGGTCGAGCAGCTCATCGGTGGTGTCGCCCATGGCAGACACGACGACGACAACCTCGTTGCCGGCGCGCTTAGTCTCGACGATTCGCTTCGCGACGCGCTTGACGCTCTCGGCATCAGCGACGCTGGAACCACCAAATTTCTGAACAATCAGAGCCACAAGCGCAAATTCTATTGGTCACGCTTACATCGCGAAAATCGGGAGGAATGCAGGCTCAGACTCTACGTCGGCCCTCAAAGGCACGACCCAAGGTGACCTCATCGGCGTACTCGAGATCACCGCCCACCGGCAGGCCGCTGGCCAGGCGTGAGACCGCCACCTCCAGCGGGCTGATCAGTCGGGCCAGGTAGGTGGCGGTGGCCTCGCCCTCAAGATTGGGGTCGGTGGCCAGGATGACTTCGGTGATGGAGGTGTCGGAGAGGCGACTCATGAGCTCGCGAATGCGCAGGTCATCGGGGCCGATGCCCTCGATCGGACTGATCGCCCCACCCAGTACGTGATAGCGGCCCTTGAACTCGCGCGTCTTTTCAATCGCGACGACATCCTTCGGCTCTTCGACAACGCACAGGATCGTGAGATCGCGGCGCGGGTCGCGGCAGATGCGGCACTGTTCTTCTTCTGCGACATTTCCGCAGACGGTGCAAAAGCGCACCTTCTCCTTCACCTCGCGCAGGGCGTCGACGAGACGCTGCACGTCGACGGGATCGGCGGCAAGAATGTGAAAGGCGATGCGTTGCGCGCTCTTGGGCCCGACACCGGGTAGCCGGCCGAGCTCATCGATCAGGTCTTGGACTACGCCCTCGTACATCATCAGTGCTCGATCTCGCCGATCTGCGTGCCGCCGAGCTCACGCATGATCAGGTCAACACCCGAGGTGTCATCGAGATTCTCGTCATCGATGCTGGGCGAATCCGGCTCCACCACGACGCTCACATTCTGAGCAGGTGAATCGGACGAGTCCTCACGTGACTCTGCAGGCGCAGCGTTGACCAGGCGCGCGGTCGCATTCGGGGCAAGCACGATGTCGATGCGCACATCAGTGCGGAAGACATCGAGCACAGCTTGTCGCAGACGTTCATCGTGACCGCTGGCCTTCGCGTTAGCGGCCTTGCTCGCATTCTCGACACCGACAGCGAGTACGCCGTTTTCGAGCGAGAGCGGAGCTGAATCGCTGAAGACCATCCAGGCCACGCGCGAGTAGGACTTTGTGGCATCGAGGATTGCCGGCCACATCGAGACGAGCTGTGCAAGCGAGGCGTTCTGGTTCGTGGGTGCGACAACCGGCTCTGCCGCGGCGATTTCAGCCTCCACTGCAGCGGCCTTCTCTGCAGGCTTCATCGGCGGACGAGACGCGGTGGATTCCTTCTTGGTCGACGGCGCGACATCGCTGAGCTTCGGCGGACTCGATGGCGCTGCTTCGGCTGGCGCTGCCGCTGCGATTGTCGGTGCTGCAGGCGGAACGGGAATAGCGGGTGTTGCCTGAGCGGGCGCTGCAGCTGCAGGTGCGGGGATGGGCGCATCTCCGGGATGAGCCGCTTGGTGGAACTCACCGGAGGAGATACGGCGCTCGAGCTGATCGAGACGCGCACGCGTGCCGCGCTCATCGGTATCGGTTGCCGGCAACAGCAGCTTCGCGGCCATGAGCTCCAGGTGAAGTCGCGGAGCTGTGGCACCCTTGAGGCCGCTGAGGCCCTCGCTCACGACATCGGATGCACGTGCGAGCTCGGAAGCGCCGAACTGCGCCGACTGCTCGACCTGTCGGGAGATCTCATCCTCAGGTGCATCGATGAGCCCGAGCTGTGCGGCACCGCTCACGTGCTGAAGCACGATCAGGTTGCGCATGCGCTCGAGAAGATCGGTGACGAAGCGGCGCGGATCATGGCCGGCATCCATCACCTGGTCGATGACGGTGAAGAGCGCTGCTCCGTCGTGCGCGGCGAGCGCATCAACGGTGGCATCAAGCAACGTGGAGTCGGTCATGCCGAGCTGGGCAACTGCGGTCGCATAGGTCACGCCATCGGGGCCGGAGCCGGAGATCACCTGGCTCAGGATCGAGAGGCTGTCACGAACACTGCCGGCGCCGGCACGTGCGATGAGTGCGAGGGCATTCGGCTCTGCGGGCACGCCCTCTGCCTCGCACACGGTGGCCAGGTGCTGCTGCAGCGTGCGAGCCGATACCAGGCGGAAGGTGTAGTTGTGCGTGCGCGAGCGGATGGTCGGAAGGACCTTGTCGGCCTCCGTCGTAGCAAAGATGAAGCGCACGTGCTCGGGTGGCTCCTCCACTAACTTCAGCAGGGCATTGAAGCCTGCCGTGGTGACCATATGGGCCTCGTCGATGATGTAGATCTTGTAGCGCGATGCCGCCGGCGCGAACATTGCGCGCTCGCGCAGGTCACGGGTGTCGTCAACACCACCATGGCTTGCGGCATCGAGTTCGATGACATCGATGGAGCCCGGGCCGTTTGCCGCGAGATCGAGGCAGCTCTGGCACTCGCCGCACGGGTCAGGAGTCGGGCCCTTCTCGCAGTTGAGCGAGCGAGCGAGGATGCGAGCAGTCGAGGTCTTTCCGCAGCCGCGCGGACCGGAGAAGAGGTAAGCGTGTGCCACCCGATCGTTGTCAAGAGCGCGACGCAGCGGGTCGGTGACGTGATCTTGGCCCACGACATCGTCGAGTCGCGCCGGACGATAGGTGCGGTACAGGGCCATGGACACCCCGCAACCCTATGCGCCCGCGAAGACGCAAGGGACCCCCCGCACACCCATCAGAGCCCGCCTGCCCTTGCTGCCTTCCGGCCCTGGGGGGGTTCAGCGAGATGACGCCGCACGAGGGGTCGGGATAAGGGTACGGGGCAGGCGATTGGCCCACCAAGTGCCCCGACTTGTAGCCTCTCCCACGGAGGATTCGCCTAGTGGCCTATGGCGCTCGCCTGGAACGCGGGTTGGGGGAAACCCCTCAGGGGTTCAAATCCCCTATCCTCCGCGCTGATACGTAAGCGGGACGGACCGATTCGGTTCGTCCCGCTTCGTGCTTGTAGGCTTTTCCGCGGTGGCGTGTCCGAGCGGCCAAAGGAGCACGCCTCGAAAGCGTGTGTGGGTGAAAGCTCACCGTGGGTTCAAATCCCACCGCCACCGCCATGGTGAAGGGGTACCCCCTAGAGGGGTGCCCCTTCACCATTTCGATAGCGCGCGGGATTTGGGAGGAGCTCACGCAGTGGGCGACGGTTCCCACCGCCACCGCCAAGAGTCTGGGCGTCCCTCCTGGGGCGCCCTCACTCATTCCGCATCACGTACGCTCTCCCCCAGGCGCATCAACGACGACGCGCATCTTCGAAAGGCAGTGATGACCAACCAAGAGCAGCCGGTGCACCTGAACAACCACCACACCGACACCCTCACGGCGATCTTCGCCCACCCCACGAGTCACAACGTGCGCTGGCACGACGCCATCAGCCTGCTCGAGGCGGTCGGCACGGTCGAGGAGAACCACAGCGGCAAGTTCAAGATCCACGTGGGCGACCAGATGGAGTTCTTCGATCGCCCCAAGGGCCACGACTGCGGCGAGCAGCAGATCGTCGACTTCCGCAAGATGCTCAAGGCGGCCGGCTTCGAGCCGACCAAGCCGGGCCACGAGGACTAGTCCTCCGTTCGACTCTCGAATCTCCCCGCCTGCACCTTGGGCGGGGAGATTCGTCACTTTCGGGCCGAACACCTGCCGCAAAGTGCCGGCGTAAGTAGGTTGCGGACATGAGCTACGAGCAGATCCGTCTCGATATTGCCTCGCCTACGGCGACGATCACGCTGAATCGCCCCGAGGCGATGAATGCGATCACCGTGGTGATGCTCGGCGAGCTTGCCGAGGCGCTCGAAGTCATTGCGGCTGACCCGTCCATCCGCGCTCTGATCATCACCGGCGAGGGTCGCGCTTTCAGCGCCGGCGTGGATCTCAAGGCCCTCGGCACCCGATCACTCGATGGCGGCGCCGTGGGGGATTACCTCGACATCCCCGGTCGCGCGGTCATCGATGCCATCGCCGCACTTGAGGCGATCGTCATCGCGAAGGTGAACGGCTTCTGCTTCACCGGCGCACTTGAACTCGCACTCGCGTGCGATCTGATCATCACGGCAGATGAGGCGAAGTTCGGCGACACGCATGCGAAGTGGGGCCTACGCCCGTCGTGGGGCATGAGCCAGCGACTCCCGCACCTCGTTGGTCCGCAGCGCGCGCGCCTGCTCTCGTACTCAGCGATGACTTTCTCCGGCGTGCAGGCGGCCGAATGGGGCCTGGCTTCCGCATCCCATCCACGCTCCGGCCTCGACGCCGCCGTCGATGCACTCGCTGCCACGATCGCGGAGAACAGCAAGGGCGCCCTGCTCGCGTACAAGGATCTCTATCGCGCTGCCGATGACCTCGAGCTTGCCGAGGGCATCGCGTACGAGGAGTCGACTCAGTACGAGATTGACGACACCGAACCGCGCATCGCGCAGTTCCGCTGACACAAGGAATGAACATGCGTGCTGCAGTGCTGAGTGGATATGGCGAGCTCCTGTCGATCACCGATATCCCCCGCCCGGTGCCTGCTGCTGGTGAGGTGCTGATCAAGGTCACTGCGGCAGGCCTATGCCACACCGACCTGCACCTGATCGATGGCGATCCCGCGATCCTTCCGGGATTCCCCGCAGTTCTCGGTCACGAGACCGCAGGCGTCGTCGAGGAGATCGGCGCAGGTGTCACGTCTGTTGCTGTCGGTGACGCTGTCGCGGTGTTCGGAGCTCAGGGCTGCGGTTCATGCCCGACATGCCTGTCAGGCCTGGAGAACATGTGCTCGGTACAGGTGCTCTCAATGAATGGGATCGGCATCCCCGGTGGTTTCGCGGAGTACATGATCGTTTCGGCTGAGCGTCATCTCGTACCGATCGGTGACCTCGACCCGGTGAAGGCCGCAGGCCTGACCGATGCTGGGCTTACTCCGTACCGCGCAGTGCAGCGGGCACTCGCACATCTCGAACCCGGAAGTACTGCGGTCGCGATTGGCCTCGGCGGTCTTGGTCAGTTCGGCATTCAGTACTTGAACCTGCTGAGCGATGCTCGCATCGTGGGTCTCGATCCTGATCCGGCGAAGCGCGCACGCGCACTCGAGCTCGGTGCCGATCTCGCCTTTGATCCCACTGATGCGGGATTCGGCGACGCAATGGCTGATCATGATCTCGCGAGTGCGTGTGCCGCGGTGCTCGACTTCGTTGGCAACGATGCATCTCTCGCGACCGCCCGGTCACTTCTCGCTGCGCGCGGAATGCTCAACATCGTCGGTCTTGGCGGCGGCAGCACTGAGCTCAGCTTCTTCTCGATGCCGCCGGAGTCCGTCGTGACAACGACTAACTGGGGCTCTGCACCTGAGATGGCCGAGGTGATCGCACTCGCACGTGAGGGTCGAATCGAGTCGACCGTGACGGTCTACTCACTCAGTGATGCACAGACTGCAGTTGATGATCTGCGTGCTGGCCGGGTCGACGGCCGAGCTGTCATCGTTCCGTAGGCAACGCCTAGCGGTGACGCAGGCGCGCACCGAGCAGGTACATCTCGCACCCGAGGCAGAAGTCGAATGCGGCGTTCAGGAATGCCGCAGCGAGCGCGAAGCCGATCGCGATGGCTGCGATGAGGGTTGCACCGACGATGATCGAGATGAGCGCAACAATCATGAAGATTAGGCCGACAGCCTGCGCGAAGCGCGGCGGCGCTGCATCCTCGAGTACCTGTGGTGGAGCAAGGCGTGGGCCGATCAGTTTTCGGTAGAGGATTCCGTAGGGCTGCGCGTGCAGGCCGACGATCGCGCCGAGACCGAAGACCAGGGTCTGCCAGGCGACGAGCACATCGGAGATCGGGCTGCCCACCGTGACCAGCGCGATCGCCAGCACGATCGTGGTGATGGTGCCGCCGAAGCGCGGGCCGCGCGGATCGATCTCTGTGCGGGTGCAGATCGCAGTGGTCATGGGTGCTCCTTCGCTCACTCTAAGGAAACGCTAGAACGAGCGGACCAACTGATTTCCTCGGGTCGGGCAATTGCGAAATGCTTGCAGTCAGCGGGTGAGCTCGCCGATCGCAGCGATCACGTCGACCTTGCGGGGTGCCCCGCTGGCCCGCTTGCGTATGGCGCCCCGCTTGTCGAGCACGAGCACCGTGGGCGTGCGGCGAATGTCGAGCTGTCGCACGAGCTCGAGATTCGATTCGGCATCGATCTCGATGTGAGTGACGCCCGGGACCATCTGCACGACCTCATCGAGGATGCGGCGCGTTGCGCGGCAGGGCTGGCAGAAGGCGCTGGAGAACTGCACCAGGGTGGCGACCTCACCAAGTGAGGTGCCGATGGCGGCTGCGGTCAGCACATCACCGCCGTGCTCATCATGCACGGCGTCGTGGACGTCGGCAGGCGGGGCGTCATCGGGAAGCGGCACGGGTCGCGAATCGCCGATTGACTTCATTCGACCGTCGGTCGTGCGACGCCACAGGCCGAACGCCGTCGCGGCCGCGAGGGCGAGCACGAGGATCAGGACACCGGTCATAACAGCCCTAACTCTCCACCCTTGCGATCTGTTCCCGCACCCAGGTGGCCATTTGCTCCAGGGTCTCGTCATCAATTGCAGACTCGGCGTGAGCGAATCCCGGGATCTCCCAGAGCTCGACATTGTCATTGCCGCTTGCGAGTGCTGCCGCATGCAGCGCTCGCGGATGCTCGAGCGGGAAGTAGCGATCGATATCTCCGTGCACGAGGAGCACGGGCAGATGCGGATAGAGCGTGATGGCCTCGACCGGGGAATGCGGCATCGGATCAGGCCAGCCCTGCGAGTCGATTCGAGTGCCGCGAGTGCGCATGAATGATCGGCCGAACCGTGAAGCGACTACGTGGTGCATGCGACGCATGATCTTGGTGCCTCGGTAGTACCAGAACGCCGGAGCGCTCACAGCGATCACGGCATCGACCTGATCCGCCGCGCCCTGAGGAAACGCCGCCTGCCGCAGCACCACGGCGCCACCCATGGAGAAGCCGACGGTGACCACACGCCGATAGCCAAGTTCGCGTGCCCAGGCGACCGCAGCGGAGACGTCCTGGATCTCCTTGTGACCAATGGTGGTCACGCCACCGGACTCCCCGTGTCCGCGCATGTCGAGGACGATGATCGCGGCCGAGCGGGAGAGCACCCGGACCACCTTCTGCACGCGCTCGGAGCGCCATTGACCGGTGAATCCATGGGCCACGACGAGGCAGAGGTCACCCTCACGAGGCAGGTGCCCTGCGCTGATCGAGGTACCGTCGGAGGCCGTCAGCACGGTCGATTCAAGGCTCTCGTGCATCAGACTGCCCTCCTCCGTTTCCCTCACTGACTCATGCGCCAATTGCCGGCCGAACCACCATTGTCCTCGATGCCGTAGCCTTGAGTCCTTCCCGAGGGCGAAAGGCGGTGACATGAGACTTCTCCTGCTCACCCGTGCCATGGAGCCCTCCTCCGAGGTACTGCCGGCTCTCGGCCTCCTGGCGCACCATGTGCGGGCCCTGCCGGCCGAGCCCACTGCCCTCCTCGAAGCCCCCAACTGCGATGCCCTCGTCATCGACGGCCGCCGTGATCTGCCCGCAGTGCGCGGCCTGACTCGGCTGATCCGCCAGACCGGTGTCGACGTCCCCGTACTTCTCGTGACCACCGAGGGTGGCCTCGCGGCCGTGCAGTGGGACTGGGGAATGGACGAAATCCTGCTCGACACGATCTCTCCGGCCGAGCTCGAAGCGCGCCTGCGTCTTGCTGTCTCTCGCATCGGCGAGGCCACCGGAGCCACCAACTCCGAGCCGGAGGAGATTCGCAGCGGCGAGCTCATGGTCGACGAGGGCACCTACACCGCGAAGTTGCGCGGACGCAGCCTGGATCTCACCTTCAAGGAATTTGAGTTGCTCAAGTTCCTCGCCCAGCACCCCGGCCGCGTGTTCACTCGCGCACTTCTCCTGCAGGAAGTCTGGGGCTACGACTACTTCGGCGGCACCCGCACGGTTGACGTCCACGTGCGTCGCCTTCGCGCGAAGCTCGGCGTCGAGCACGAGTCGCTGATCGGCACGGTGCGCAACGTGGGCTACCGGTTCGTGCCTATGGGCGAGGGCGCACTCGATGACGAACTCGTCGTCGATCCGTCACTGGTCTGATCATGACGCTCACTGTCAGCACAGTCGAGCATCTCGACCCTGCCGAGCTCGCCGGCGTCATCGCCCTGATCGAGCACGTCACCTCGGTCGACGGCCTGCACCCGCTCTCCGAGCACGTGTACCTGCATCTTCGCCACGGTGGCGATGAGGGCGGGCGTCACGTACTCGTGCGCGACGACACGACGGCGATCGTCGGCTACGCCCATCTCGACTGCACTGACATGGTCGAGGGGCCGAGTGCCGAGCTCGCCGTTGACCCGGCTGCACGTCGCGAGGGTGTCGGTCGGTTGATCATCACCACCTTGCTCGAGCTCACCGACGGTCAGGGCCTGCGACTGTGGGCTCATGGGGAGCAAGCAGCTGCCGCGCGCCTGGCGCACTCGATGGGCTTCGAGAACTCGCGCGTTCTCTGGCAGATGCGTCGCTCCCTCTTCGCGCCACTGTCAGCTGCAGTACTTCCCGCCGGATGCACCATCCGCACCTTCGAGCCCGGCGTCGACGATGAGGCCTGGCTGAGGATCAACTCACGAGCCTTCGCCGATCTGCCCGATCAGGGTGGCTGGACTCTCGACGACCTCCACCGACGCATGGCCGAGCCCTGGTTCTCCGCCGCCGGCTTCCTGCTCCTCGAATGCGACGGGAAAGTGGCCGGGTTCCACTGGACCAAGGTCCACGGGCGCAAGAGCAGCGGTGGCCACGACCATGAGGCCATAGGCGAGGTCTATGTGGTGGGTGTCGACCCCACAGTCGCCGGTCGCGGCCTGGGCCGGGCCTTGACCTTGGCCGGTCTTCACCACCTCCGCGGCCTCGGGCTCTCCCAGGCGATGCTCTACGTCGATGCCAGCAATACGTCGGCTATTCGCCTCTATGAGGGGCTCGGCTTCTCCCGCTGGGATACCGATGTCCTCTACCGTCATCGCACGGTTGCCACCCGTTAACCCTGCTGTGCCACGATGGACTCGTGTCCCTAGAGCAGACTTCCCCCACTGAGGCTCAGCCCACTCCGCTTCCCATCCACGGTGGTGATCTCCCGGCTGACCGTTTCCTGGACCGTGAACTCTCCTGGCTCGCCTTCAATCAGCGCGTGCTTGAACTCGCCGAGGACAACACCCTTCCGCCCCTCGAGCGCGCCAAGTTTCTCGCCATCTTCGCCAGCAACCTCGACGAGTTCTTCATGGTTCGCGTCGCGGGCCTGAAGCGACGCATCGCGACCGGTATCGCCGTTCGAGCCGCCAGCGGGCTCACCCCAAGGGAAGTGCTTGAGAACATCTGGGTGCGTGCTCATGCGCTGCAGCGCGAGCATGCCAATGTCTTCCACGAAGAAGTCCTTCCCGCACTCAGTGCGAACGGCATCGAACTGCTCCGCTGGGCCGAGCTCACCGATGCCGAGCGCGATGCGACTGAGCCGTTCTTCGATGGTCAGGTGTTCCCGGTGCTCACGCCGCTAGCAGTAGACCCCTCGCATCCGTTCCCGTACATCAGCGGGCTCTCCCTCAACCTCGCGGTCGTCGTGCGCAATCCGATCACCGGAACTGAGCTCTTCGCTCGCGTGAAGGTTCCGCCGTCACTTCCGCGATTTGTCGCCGTCGGTCCACAGCGCTTCGTGCCTCTGGAAGACATCATCGCCGCGCATCTCAACGATCTTTTCCCGGGTATGCAGATTCTCGAGCACCACGCCTTCCGCGTCACTCGTAATGAGGATGTCGAAGTCGAGGAGGACGACGCCGAGAACCTGCTGCTCGCGCTCGAGCGTGAGCTCATGCGTCGTCGTTTCGGTCCGCCCGTGCGGCTCGAAGTAGAGGAATCCATCTCGGCGCACGTGCTCGACCTGCTCGTCAGCGAGCTGGACATCAACGAGCATGAGGTCTTCCGCATTCCGGGCCCTTTGGATCTCACCGGTCTCTGGACTGTCGTGGGGCTCGATCGCGATGATCTCAAGCAGCCGAAGTTCGTGCCCAGCACCTCGCGGCAGCTCAACCTCGTCGAGTCCTCGACTGCGCCCGACATCATGGCGTCAGTGCGGGAGCACGACGTGCTGCTGCACCACCCGTATGACTCCTTCAGCACGAGTGTGCAGCTGTTCCTGGAGCAGGCCGCGCGCGATCCGCAGGTTCTAGCAATCAAGCAGACTCTCTATCGCACCTCGGGCGACTCTCCGATCACGGAAGCCCTGATCGATGCGGCGCAGATGGGCAAGCAGGTGCTCGCCCTCGTCGAGATCAAGGCACGCTTCGACGAGCAGAACAACATCGACTGGGGCCGCAAACTCGAGGAAGCCGGCGTGCACGTGGTCTACGGCCTCGTCGGCCTCAAGACTCATTGCAAGCTCTCGATGGTCGTCCGCAATGACGGTGATCGACTTCGCCGCTATACCCACATCGGCACGGGTAACTATCACCCGAAGACCGCCCGCCTCTACGAGGACTTCGGCCTGATCACCTGCAATGAGCAGGTCGGCGAGGATGTCAGCAACCTGTTCAACGTGCTCTCGGGATACTCGATGAACACCGACTACTCGCGACTGCTTGTTGCACCTCATTCCGTTCGCACCGGGCTGGTCGAGCGCATTGAGCGAGAGATCGAGCACCATGAGGCAGGTCGCATCTCCGGAATCCAGTTCAAGACCAATGCCCTTGTCGACGAGGGCATCATCGACGCGCTCTACCGCGCATCTGCCGCTGGCGTGCCGGTGCAGGTGTTCGTGCGCGGTATCTGCGCCCTACGCCCCGGTGTTCCTGGCCTGAGCGAGAACATCGAGGTCATCAGCATCCTCGGTCGTTTCCTCGAGCACTCGCGCGCGTACTGCTTCGAGAACGGTGGTGACAAGGAGGTCTGGATCGGCTCGGCCGACATGATGCACCGCAATCTCGATCGCCGTGTCGAGACCCTCGTGCGACTCGTGCAGCCGGAGCAGATCGACGAGATCAGCGGCCTGTTCGCACTCGCCTTCGATCCCGCGACCTCGGCATGGCATCTGCGCACCGATGGAAGCTGGGTCCGTGACACAGTCGGAAGCGACGGCGTTCGCCTGCGCGACTACCAGGAGACTCTCGTGGCGCGCCAGAAGCGCCGCGAAGCGCGCTGATGGCAACCTTCCGCGAAGTGGAGCGCAAACTGCGCGTCCATGCGATGTTCGACCTCCCCGACCTGGTTGCATCCGGCGTTGCCGCCGGCGTCCAGGAC
>JBPCSY010000253.1:0-7521 GCA_051006695.1 Candidatus Nanopelagicales bacterium | reverse complement strand
GCTCGAACTCAGCCTGGGCGAGCAGGGGGTGCCCTCCATGGGAGTCACTGCACAGGTTCCGCACTACCTCGTGCAGTTCGAGTACCCGCGTGGTGCTCAGGCACTTCTCGAGGGAGTCGCCTCCGTTACCGGGCTGGCCTTGTCGAGTGCCGGTTTGCAGGAATCAGCGGGTGCCGCCGATCGTGAGGTCGCCAATCAGCTCGAGGGCAATGACGAGTTCGGCGTGATCGTGACAACCCTCGAGACCCAGTACGACCAGCTCGCCGTCGGTGCTGCCATGGCAGCGGGCCTATCCGAGCTCGCACCTGACGGTGAGATGCCGACCGGCGACGAGATCGCCGCTCAGGTCGAGGAGTTCCTCAACGGCCTGCGCGACGATGATGAGCGCAAGGACGCCTGAGCAGTGCGCTACGTGCAGCGCGTACCGCGCGCCGGCACGATACCGCTGGCCAGGAAGTCATTGACGGCCGAGTCAATGCAGTCATTCCCGTTGCCGAAGGCAGTGTGACCATCACCGACGAAGGTGATCAGTCGCGCTGTGCTGAGTTGATCGGCCAGGGCCACGGCCCACGGGTACGGCGTCGCCGGGTCGTAGGTCGTGCCGATCACCAGGATCGGTGCGTCAGTGTCCGACGATGCCGGTGCCGGCGGGGTGTCGGAGTGCCCGAACCAGGTGGAGCACGGCGCATTGCCCCAGGCCATGGCTCGTGCCATCTCCGGCACGGGAGCTCGAGTCGACCAGTCGCGTGCCGCGCTGGCCAAGCCGGCCGAGCCAGGTGCGGCGGGGGAATCCCAGCAGCTGATGGCGTAGAAGGCCGATGTCTGATTGCTGGCATACGTATTCGGGCCGGTGCGATCGGAACCGAGATCAGAGAGCATCAGCAAGTACGTGCCATTCCCGCGCTTGGCCTCGCTCAGGGCGTCGCGGAGATTGGGCCAGTAGTCGCGCGAGTACATGCCCCAGAACAGTGCGCCCAGTGCCTGTGACTGGGTGAGGGTCTCGCGCTTGTCAGTGCGCATCGGCTTGAGGTCCAGTCGCGCGAGGAGTGCGTTGATTCCGGCGAGAACGCGGGTCGCATTGCCCGGATACGGGCAGGATGCCAACCGAGCGCACGAACGGGCGAAGCGAGTCATCGCGAACTGAAAGGCACGGGACTGGCCCTCGGAGACCTGCATCGAATCCAGGCTCGGGTCGACTGCGCCGTCGAGAACGAAGCGTCCGACATTGGCCGGGAAGTCATGCGCGTACAGGGCGCCGAGGTACGTGCCGTAGGAGTAGCCGAGGAAATTGAGCTTCTTCTCGTCCAATGCCGCGCGAAGGATGTCCATGTCGCGCACTGTTGCTTCGGACCCCACATTGCGAGCGCGAGTGGGCGTGTACTGCAGGCAGCCGCGTCCGATACCCGCGGCAAGCCTCGCGTACGAGGCGACCTCGGCCGGGGTGTCCGGCGTGGCATCAGCTCGCAGCCAGGCGGTGGTCTGCCTGCCGGTGAGGCAGGTGACCGGTGCCGACTTCCCGACTCCGCGCGGATCGAAGCCGATGACGTCATACGACCTGGCTACCTGAGCACCGAGACTCGACTGCGCATACTCCGCGAAGCTCGTGCCGTCGGCCCCCGGACCGCCCGGATTCACCACGATGGAGCCGACCTTGGTGCCCTTGGCGCGGGCACGACTTAGGGCCAGGCGGAAGTCACCGGAGGAGGGCGAGGAATAGTCGATCGGCACGAGCAGCGTGCTGCACTCGCGGTGATCGTCGCACGCGCTCCACTGGAGGCTCTGGGCGTAGTACGGCTCGAGTCCGGAACTTGCGTGAACGATGGGAGTGCTCACCAGGGTTCCGGCCGACACCGAGGCCGTGATGGTGAGCAGTGCGACTACTCGGGGGAAGGAATGCCGTCGCATCTTCCCACCGTATGTCATGTGCTCGAGGATGGCGGGTGCCCGGGCGGTTCGCGCCGGTTCAGGTCAGCGACGTAGGCCTTCCATTCGCGCAGGCCTTCGTCGCTCTCCGGGATAACTGGTGCCCGATCGACCTCATCAGCGGCGTGCAGGGCAGCGGCATACTCGGCGCCGGCCTCCTCGATCCGTGCCTTGTAGTGATCGGCGAAGCCGAGTGAGCGTCGCTTGCGCGGCAGAGTCGTGGGCCCGGCGGGCGATTCGGCCGGGTTCTCGGCCTGGTTCTCGGCCTGGTCGTCATCCTCGGCCGCCGGCAGGCCCTCGCGCTTGTAGCGGTACCAGATCCAGATGATGATCGCGCCGATCGTGGGCCACTGGAAGGCGTAGGCCAGTGCCCGACCGTTGCCGTCGAATCCCCGCACGGCCTCGATGACGGTGAAGGTGGTGCACAGTGCCAGCCCGAAGATCAGGGGAAGGTCGAGGGTCCAGAAATCCCTCTTGCGCTTGGCCTTGAGCTCCTCGGGGCTCAGCGCACGGCCGCGATTACGTCTAGACATGCGCCAGCTCTCGATCCGAGGTGACGACCCGGTTGCGAAGAGCTATCGCGATCAGGATTGCCTCAGCTATCGCGATGCCGAGGGCGTTGAGCTGCCAGGAGGTAATGGTGGTCGACAGGGATGCCGACAGCACGATCACGATCGGCCAGCCGAGTCCCAAGATCACGATTCCGATGATGCCACGCGGACCGAAGAGACAGGCGCTGGCGATCCAGCCGACTCCGACCAGCAGCAAGGAGCCCAATCCGAGGGCTAGCTCGAGGCCGAGCCATCGATCCAGGACGCCGAGGCCGACGACGAGCACCACCACCACGAGCAATCCCATGGCCGGCACCTCGGGGTAAGCGGATATCCGAGTCAGCCAGGTCGGGCGGGGCAGGCACCAGGCGAGCAGGGCCGGGATAACCATCCCAAGAGCCACGATCGACAGCGGCGAGAACCCACCGGTGGCCAGGGTTCCATGCGGTGGCCCGATTCTGGAGAGCACTACAGAGACCGCGATCGCGGCGGCCATCACGATGAACTCCCGCCCGGCAAAGCGCGCAAGCAATCCGGTGGAGCCGGTGAGTGCCTCGGGCATGGCACGGCGGCGCTGCATCCAGCCGAGCCGAATCAGCCAGGCCAGCAGTGCAGCCTTCATGATGACGAGTGAGCCGTACACCGTTCCCACGAACAGGCTGATCGTCCCCACGAGCAGCGAGGCGTTGAGCAGGCCGGTCTCGGCAATGATGATGACGCACCACAGCGCAAGCAGGCTAAAGCGCGGAAGCAGGCGGGGGCCGAGGTCAGGTTCGGAATGCACCAGGGCGATCACGATCGCGAGCCCGCCCACCCACAGGCTCACAGCGCCCAGGTGGATGCCCAGGCTGACCGTCATCGCGATGTGCTCTCCCGTGAGCCCACCATGCCCGAGGAAGGACGGAGTCATGCACGCGGCTGTGCCCACGAGTGCCGCGACCCACGCGACCCGTCGATTCCCAGCGCGTGGAAGAAGCAGTGCGAACACGATGATGCCGATGAACTGGCCGAGGAACACGCGGCCGACATAGTCGCCGGTGAGGAAGGACGGCGCGTCGGTGACGGCCTGCCAGGGAGTGACAGCTTCCACGTCGCTGATGGTGAGTACGAGCAGTACGACGAGGGTGGCGAACCAGAGGAGTGCCCAGCCCAGTGCCCACCGGAGCGCACGGCGTGAGGTGGTCAGCAGGCCGCCGACCACGAGGGATCCCAGGGCGAGCATGGAGGTGATATCGCGGACGTAGCGACCCGTGGGCTGCAGCCAGAGAACGTAGGACGGGGGAGTGGGCAGGCCCGGGAAGGCCACGACCACGAGCATGCCGGCCGCCCAGAGCAGCACGAGCAGGATGGGGACGCCCCACCAGAGGCGTGCCCCCATCCGAAGGCTCACTGCGTGGTGGTGAAGGTGCCGAACGTCGGTGCGTCGGAATTCGGGCTGTCCTTCATGACCAGGGTGAAGAGTGCGCCGATGGCAATGATGATGCAGACGTAGGTCATCCACATTGACACGAGGCGTGCGTGGTACGGATTCTCCGGGGTGATGCGGTCAGCCCTGGTGCGGAACACGATCGCCATGGTGAAGAACAGCACCAGGAACAGGTGAATCGCGGCACCGATGCAGAGCCAGAAGACCGAGGAGGCATATGCGCCGTCCTGGATGTCGAACTGGAAGGTCGACAGTTGGACGATCTGGCCGATGAAGGTCACCAGGATGATGAGGGTGGCGAGAGTCGCGCCGGTGATCATGCGGCCCTTGTGACCCTTGACGAGGCCCTTGTAGCCCCACCACATCGCGACGGTGGCCAGCACTGTGCCCAGCACGATGAGCCAGAACGGGCCATCCGGGGCCCAGGCATCCTTCGGGGGAGCCCACGCGCTGTTGACGTTGAGCGACCACAGGTACGAGTACGCGATGAGCAGGGCGATGGACCCTGCGCAGTCGGAGACGATGCACAGCCACACGCCGAGGCGATTGCGACGGGCATTGACCGCTACGGGCTCGCCGGTGGTCGGGTACAGGGGACCGGTCGTGGTCGTGCTCATTGCGGCACCTTCGCTTCGTTGTCGTCTCGAGCCAGCTCTTGTTCGATGGCGTCGTACGGATCAGGAACGCCGTAGCCGTACGGGTCGCTGGTGACCACGGGCAGGACGGGGAAGTTCTCGAGGGGAACCGGGGTCTCGGTCTGCCATTCGAGGGTCTTCGCACCCCACGGGTTCGCCGGCGCCCAGGTCTTGCCGCGCCACGAGGTGATGATCGCATACAGGAAGATCAGCATTCCGATGCCGATGATGTAGGCGCCGATGGTCGAGATCCAGTTCGACACATTGAAGGCATCGTCGAACTGCAGCACGCGACGCGGCATGCCCTGCAGGCCCGCCACGAACATGGAGAAGAAGGTGATCTGGAAGCCGGCGAATGCTGTCCAGAAGCCGATCGAGCCAATGCGCTCATTGAGCATCCGGCCGCACATCTTCGGGAACCAGTACGAGATGGCCGCCATGGCGCCGAAGAGACCGGCGCCCATCAGCATGAAGTGGAAGTGGGCCACCACGAACATGCTGCCGTGCATGTACTGATCGACGGGAACGTCGGAGAGGTACACGCCGGTGATGCCGCCGATGACCTTGTCCCAGATGACCGCGTAGACGCACATCATGGGCAGGCGCGTCCAGACCTTGCCACGCCACATCGTGCCCAGTGCCACGAGCACGAGGAAGCCGAACGGGATCGAGATCAGCTCGGTGGAGAGCATGAACGGGTAGCCGACCTGCGGGGCGAAGCCGGTCATGTACATGTGGTGAACCCACACGATGGCGGAGATGCCCACCACGCCGGCGAAGCCAGCGATGGCCAGCTTGTAGCTGAACAGCGGCTTGCGCAGGAAGACGGTCATCAGCTCGAGGATGCCGGCAGTGGCGGGCACGACGATGACGTAGACCTCAGGATGCGCGAGCAGCCAGAAGAGGTTCTCGTAGAGCCAGACCGAGCCACCGGCAACCGGGTTGAAGAACGATGAGTTCACGATCAGGTCGCTCATCGCGAGCACCTGCGACCACTGGTACATCGGGAACCAGATCAGGCCCATGACGGACGAGGCGATGATGCCGATGACGAAGATCGGCACCCGGCTCCAGTTCATGCCGCGGGCGCGCATGGTGACCGCGGTCGTGATCAGGTTTACCGAGGCGACGCCGGTAGAGAAGGCGAACACGATGATCAGCACCTGGTAGCCGACCATGCCCATGCCGGCCTGCGTGGCCAGGGGCTGGTAGACGCTCCAGCCGTCACGGATGCCGCCCATGAGCAGCGTGGCGACCAGCGGAGGCACCGCAGCGAACAGCAGCCAGAAGCTCAAAGCATTCAAGCGCGGGAACGCCATGTCACGTGCACCGACCATGAGCGGCATGATGAAGTTACCGAGCGGGCCGGTGACCACGATGATCATCGAGACGACCATCACGATGCCGTGGGTGCCGATGATCGAGTTGTAGAAGTTCGGATCGAAGAGTTCGCTCCAGGTCCAGCCGAGCTCGGTACGAATCAGCATGGCCAGGAAGCCACCGAGACCGAGCAGGATCAGCACCATGACGAAGTACTGGGTGCCCACCACCTTGTGATCGGTCGTGTACTTCCAGTAGCGGAACTTGCCCTGACCCTTGCCTGCCATGTACTCGGCGTCGTCGTGGGTCAGGTCGTGACCCAGTGCCCACCGAATCGGGCCGGCGAATGCGCCGATGCCGGCCATGAAGCCGATCACCCAGGCGAACATCGTCGCCGCGATCAGGGCGTTGAGGCCGACCTGCGTGAAGTCGGCATTCTGCGTGCCCCACGGCACCAGCTTCGAGCCGATCATGTAGGTCACGGCTGCGGCCACGATGCCACCGGCGAGCCCGGTGACAATGCTTGTGTGGCGCAGGAAGCCGCCTGGCTTTCCATGCTGCTTGGGCTGAAGGACAGCCGGCTGCTCGAATACTGCAGTAGTCACGCTCATGCCGTCTACGTCCCGCCCTAGTCGCGGACCCACGTGTCGAACACCTGCTGGGTCACCACCTGAATCTCGGTCTCCATGTACGCGTGGTGCAGGCCGCACAGCTCAGCACAGCGAATGTTGAAGGTGCCGAGCTTGTTCGGAGTGACGCCGGTGTTGGTGATCGCGCCTGGGTTGGCGTCGATCTTGATGCCGAGCTCCACGACCCAGAAGTCGTGGATGACATCCTCAGAGGTCACGTTGAAGTACAGCGGAGTGCCGATCGGCACAACCAGCTTCTCGCTCGTGATGCCCTCCTGATCGGGGTACTCGAACGACCAGACCCATTGCTGTCCGGTGACGTTGATATCGATCTGCTTCTGCGAGTTCGGCTGCTGATTCGCCGAGGTCGAGCCATAGGACGATGAGGTGATCGTCGCGAGCTCGATCAGGCCCCACACCACGAGGAAACCTGCGAGCAGGCTCGTCGCGGTGATCCAGGTGATGACGGCGACCGAATTGGTGCGAATGGCCGGTGAGTCCTGCATCGGCGGCTCGTCACCGCTCGCGTGCTTCCAGCCGGTGAGACTGTAGAAGATCGTTGACAACGTGATCGCGATCAGTGGTGCTGAGGCGATCGTGAAGACCAGCACGGTCTGCTGGAGGGCTTCCATGATGTCGGAGGCCGGGCCGCCCGACATATTCATGAATCCGACGACAACCCAGCCCATGGCAATGGTGATGGCCATGATGATCACGGCCATGATCAGGATGCGGCGGACATACGGCCGCGAGAAGTACTCCTTCAGGCGGTGCGTGGGCATCGGACGAGCCGTGGGCTCCTCGGGCTGCTCAGTGTCGGGGGGAGTGATGAGTGACATGTCAGACCACCGTCACCTTTCCGGACATCCAGCCGCGCTCGCTCATCACGCCGCCGAAGTCCTGATAGCCCTGTCCGCAGGGATCCTCGCAATTCCAGATGTACTCGCCGGGACCCGGGGTGATGAAGGAGAAGGTGATCTCATTCGGCTTCGGGTACCCGTTCGCCTCGTTCTTCGCGTTGTTCCCGACGGCCAGCA
>JBPCSY010000252.1:0-8083 GCA_051006695.1 Candidatus Nanopelagicales bacterium | reverse complement strand
GCCCAGAACCCTCCCGCGATCGGAGGTCGCGAGCGACTCATGGCGCATGTCGCCCTGACAAAGCCCCGCATCGTCGAGCTCTTGCTGGTGACGGCGGTTCCGACCATGTTCCTAGCCGCCCAGGGTCTGCCGGACTGGAAGCAGACCGTGGCGGTGCTGATTGGCGGCACCTTGGCCGCCATGGGTGCCAACACCCTCAACAGCGTGTACGACCGCGATATCGACGCAGTCATGCACCGCACCGACAAGCGCCCGGCCGCGATGGGATTGATCAGCGTGCGTGCGGGCCTGTTCCAGGGGTTCGTGCTGTCACTGGCCAGTGCCTTCTTCCTGTGGTGGTGGACCAATCTGCTGGCCGCCGTGCTTGCGTTGCTGGCGATCATCTTCTACGCCGTTGGCTACACAATGTGGCTCAAGCGACGCACTCCGCAGAACATCGTGTGGGGAGGCGCGGCAGGCTGCATGCCGGTGCTCATCGCCTGGTCGGCAGTAACCGGCTCACTGTCATGGACGCCGGTCATCTTGTTCCTGGTGGTGTTCTTCTGGACACCACCGCACTACTGGCCCCTGGCGATGAAGTACAAGGAGGATTACGCCAACGCCGGCATTCCGATGCTCCCGGTCCTGCGCACTGATCTCCAAGTATCACGCCAGATCATCAATTACTCATGGGTGATGGTCGCAGTCTCACTGCTTCTCGTGCCCGTCGCACCTATGGGCATTGTCTACACCGTCAGTGCGATCGTTCTCGGTGCGATGTTCCTGGTGATGGCCTACCAGTTGAAGTCTGCAGCGAGGCGTGAGGATGCTGAAATCGCCAAGATCGCGATGCGCCTCTTTCACTGGTCCATTAGCTACCTCGCACTGCTCTTCCTGGCAGTGGCCATCGATCCGTTCGTGCTCTAGCAGAACATTCGTGACCCAGGGGAACGGGTCGGTCAGCTCAGGTTCCGCGGGTGCGCAGAGTCGAGGGTAGGAACAGCACGGTAATCCAGAGCAGGCATGCGAGGGTGACGTGAATTGTCACCAGGATTACCGGAAGGCCGGAGAAGTACTGCGTGTATCCCACGGCTGCCTGGACCAGCGTGATTCCAGCAAGGATGAGTGCGGTGCGCCAGGTGCGCGAAGGCGACGACGTGACTCGGATCAGGATTAAGTATCCGATCAGCATGCCTATGAACAGCAGAACGATGTCGGCATGAAGCCACGAGACCGTGCGGGGATCGAACGGGAATCTGTGCTCGCTTTCGGCGTCGCCACTGTGCGGTCCACTTCCGGTCGTCACCACTCCCATGATCACCACGAGCATGGTCACCGCTATGAGAGCCCAGGTGTAGACCCGAACCTCCGCGCGAGCCAGGAAGACGACCGGGACATCACCGGCGTCGCGTGAACGCACCACGAGCGCGACAGCAGCGGCGATGAGTGCGATGGAGACCAGGAAATGCAGCCCTACGGTGACAGGATTCAGGCCAGTGAGAACGGTGATTCCGCCCAGTACCGCCTGAGCGAAGGTACCGGCCAGAGGTGCGATGCCAAGCAGAAGAATTGAGATGCGCATCGACTCGCCGGAGCGCGCGCGGCGAACGGTGTACGTGACGACGGCCACTACTGCCAGGATCGCCACGATTCCCACGGCGAACGTGAGGAGACGATTGCCGAACTCTACGTACTTATGCCACGCCTCGGCCTGCCGTGCGACGGGCACGTATGAACCCTCGACGCACTCCGGCCAGGTGGGGCAGCCGAGCCCGGATCCTGTCAGCCGCACCACGGCGCCGGTGACGACGATCGCTGCCTGCGCAACGAGATTGGCTACGAACACGAAGCGCATCCAGCGCGGAACCCTTGTCACACCCTGAGCCTACTAATCACTGCCAACGAAAGCGGCTGCGCGCAAGACCGAAGCCCACGACCGCCCAAGCGGCAAGGACGACGATCGTGAGTGCTTCGGGAGGGGAACCTTCTCCGAGGATGCCTTGCAGCGCATTCGAGAGCGCTGCGGACGGCAGCAGCGCGATGACACTGCCCACTGGCATAGACGATGACGGGATGATCACTCCGCCCAGGAGGATGAGAAGAAGGAAAAGAGCATTGGCGATGGCGAGAACCGCCTCCGCACGGAAAGCCGAAGCGATGAACAGGGCCCAGCTCGCGAATGCAATGCCAGCGAGCAGCAGGACGGGGATAGCCCACGCCGCTGGCGCGGATGGCCGCCAGCCCAGACCGATGGCAGTGATGGTGACAAGTGCTATCGAGAGCGCAGCGATAAGCTCGGTGGAGATGACCTTGCCCAGGACGAGTCCTTGACGCCCCAACGGAGTGGTGGCGAGAAAGGTGAGCGCGCCGGAGCGTCGCTCGAATCCGGTGCCGATTGCCAGTGAGGTGAAGCAGGTGGCGATGATGGAGACGGTGCAGACAACGGGATAAGCAGTGGCCACTCGCGAGAGACCCTCGACTGTCGGAATGAACGTCGTGACGGACATGGCGATCAGGAGTATCAGGGGAATGATGAGAGTGAGCAGTAACTGCTCGCCATTGCGCAGTGTGAGTCGCATTTCCCACGACGCATGAGCCAGGACTGACTTCATGAGTCCTCGCCGATGATGAGTTCTTCCAGACTTGACCTTCCGGTGCGAATGCCCGTGGTTGGCTCGTTGAGGTTCGCCAGCCAGCCGGTGATGAGTGCCAGTACCTGCGGGGTCGGCTCACCTTCGACCACGTATCTGCCGTGGCTTGTTTCCCGAACGGCATACGCGAACGGCAGGGCTGACACGAGTGTCGAGAGATCGAGGTCCGGTCGGGCATCGAATGTCATGGACGAGCTCTCGCCGCGAAGCTCAGCGAGGGTGCCTGAGGCCTCGATGAGTCCACGGCGGAGAACGACCAAGGTATCGGCAAGTTCCTCGATGTCGGCGAGCAGATGCGACGTCAGCACTACGGCAACTCCCGAATCACGGAGTTCGCCGATGACCGTGATGGCGCTGCGTCGCGCCTGAGGGTCCATCCCCGCCGTCGGCTCATCCAGGAACAGCATCTCGGGACGTGGCAGGAGGGCCGCAGCGAACTTCAGGCGCTGCTGCTCACCGCCGGACATACGGCGGGTCGTCGTGCGCGACGTCGGATCGATTCCCACGAGTTCGAGAAGTTCCCGAGGATCCCGAGAATTCGGATAGAGCCGGGACAGATACGTGAGCCACTCCAGCGGGCGAGCGGTGGGGTAGAGACCCCCGCTCTGAAGCATCGTGCCCACGTTGCCGCTTCGAACGCCAGGTTCACCCCCGAGGACGATGATAGTGCCCGAAGTGACCTCACGGACTCCCGTGCAGGCCTCAAGCGTGCTTGTCTTGCCGGCTCCGTTAGGGCCGACGATCGCCGTCACCCGACCGGCCTGGGCCGTGAAACTGATACCTCGGACGGCCTGGACATCTCCGTACGTCATCCGCAGATCCATGACCTCGAGTGCACTCACACGCTCGAGTTTACGCTCGGCCGCGTCCCTCGAGTTGCGGGCTTCATCGGAATAACGCAACAATAGTGTTATGAAATTCCCCGGTGAAGCAGCTGAGCGCATCGCCAGGTCTCTCCAATTGCAGGGACCGGCGACCGTCTCTGAGCTTGCCGCACGGCTGGAAATGACCGCTGCGGGCATTCGACGTCCGCTCGCCTCCCTGGCGGAGGCCGAACTGGTCCTCGCAACCGAGCGTGCGCCTTTCGGACCTGCTCCTGCCCCACGCCGAGGGCGGCCCAGCCTCGTCTACAGCCTCACCCCGGCGGGCCGTGCCGCCCTGACCGATGATTCCCCGTCCTTGGCGATCGAGGTGCTCCGATTCCTCGATCGCAGTCTGGGTCCCGATGCGGTGGCCGCATTCGCCCGCGAGCGAGCCGATCACCTGGTGGCCACTCTCGGTATCGAGGCGCACGCCTCAATTGATGACCTTGCGGCGACGCTGAGCGAGGCCGGGTACGCGGCCACTGTCGAGGACGACAATGGGCCCACCGTCCAGTTGTGCCAGCATCATTGCCCGGTGGTCGATGCCGCCACCGAGTTTCCCGCGATCTGCGAAGCCGAGACGGCTGCTCTGAGCGCTGCACTCGGCACCCACGTTCTCAGACTTGCCACCCTCGCCCATGGCGATGGTGTCTGCACCGCCGTAATTCCCGTCAACCGAGCACACGACCGAAAGGTGTCGGCATGAGTACTGCAGCCGAAGAGCAGGCAGCCACGATCGATGAACTCGGTCGGTATGACTATGGGTGGAGTGATCCGGATGCTGCTGGCACGAACGCCCGTCGTGGTCTGAACGAGGATGTCGTGCGCGACATCAGCGCCAAGAAGAACGAGCCCGAGTGGATGCTCGATATGCGGTTGAAGGGCTTAAGACTCTTCGACAAGAAGCCCATGCCCGCCTGGGGCTCTGATCTCGCGGGTATTGATTTCGACAACATCAAGTATTTCGTCCGATCGACGGAGAAGCAGGCCACCAGCTGGGAAGACCTGCCCGCGGACATCAAGAACACGTACGACAAGCTCGGCATTCCGGAAGCCGAGAAGCAGCGCCTAGTTGCAGGCGTTGCCGCGCAGTACGAGTCCGAGGTGGTCTATCACGCAATTCGCGAGGATCTCGAGCAGCTGGGCGTACTGTTCCTCGATACTGACACTGCACTCCGCGAGCAGCCCGAGCTCTTCCGCGAGTACTTCGGCACCGTGATTCCTGTGGGTGACAACAAGTTCGCCGCACTCAACACGGCCACGTGGTCTGGTGGTTCATTCATCTATGTACCCAAGGGTGTGAAGGTCGATATTCCGCTTCAGGCTTACTTCCGCATCAACACCGAGAACATGGGCCAGTTCGAGCGAACCTTGATCATCGTCGACGAGGATGCCTACGTCCATTACGTCGAAGGCTGCACCGCGCCCATCTACTCGAGCGACTCCCTTCACTCCGCGGTCGTCGAGATCATCGTGAAGAAGGGCGGTCGTTGCCGCTACACCACGATTCAGAACTGGTCGAATAACGTCTACAACCTCGTCACCAAGCGTGCCGTGGCACACGAGGGCGCGACGATGGAATGGATCGACGGAAATCTCGGTTCCAAGGTCACCATGAAGTACCCGGCCGTGTGGCTGATGGGGGAGCACGCGAAGGGAGAAACCCTCTCCATCGCCTTCGCCGGTGAGGGTCAGCATCAGGACGCGGGCTCCAAGATGGTGCACGCTGCGCCACATACGTCATCGAGCATCGTCTCGAAGTCGGTTGCCCGCGGCGGTGGACGCACGTCGTACCGCGGTCTCGTTCAGATTCTCGAGGGTGCCTATGGATCCAAGAGCACCGTGCGTTGCGATGCACTCCTCGTAGACGACATTTCGCGCAGCGATACGTATCCCTACGTCGATGTACGCGAGGACGACGTATCGATGGGTCACGAGGCGACCGTCTCCAAGGTGAGTGCCGATCAACTGTTCTACCTCATGTCGCGTGGCATGGCCGAGGATGAGGCGATGGCGATGATTGTCCGCGGTTTCGTCGAGCCCATTGCGCGCGAATTGCCGATGGAGTACGCGCTAGAGCTCAACCGGCTCATCGAATTGCAGATGGAGGGTGCTGTCGGATGACCGCTCCTGCACTCGCACTTGCCCCGCCAACCGACCTCTCACCTCGAGTGCGTTCGATGTCGCCGGATGACTTCACCCGGCCCTCCGGCCGCGAAGAGGAGTGGCGCTTCATTCCTGGCGGTGCATTCGCACAGTTCATGGAACCCGTCGAGGGCGCGGGCTATGTCACCACGACTGATGGCGCTGCCGTTGTGCTGCCCATCGCCACGCTGAGCAGTACCTGGCTTCCGATCGATCGGCCGTCAGCGCTTGCCCGGGCGAACGTGAGTCATGCTGTCGTGATCGACATTCCCGCCGAGCAAGAGTCGACCGAACCGATTCACGTGCAACTAGAGGGCACCTCAAGTGTCGCCTACGAGCACGTCGAGATCCGCTTCGGACGCTTTAGCCGCGCCACGGTGATTCTCGAGCAGCCGACCTCGTCGGCCGTGTGCGGCACCGTGGTGGTCAGCGTGGGCGACGGGGCTAACGCAACCGTCGTGAACGTTGCTGATGGCGATCGTTCCCAGGAGACCATGCTCACCTGGCACGCGGAGCTGGGTCGTGATGCGCATTTTACCGGCACTCAGGTCAGCCTCGGCGGTTCTCGTCTTCGCCTGCTCCCGAGTGTGTCCTACCTCGGGACGGGGGGTAAAGCCCAACTCCTCGGTGTGTTCCTGGCAGACGAAGGCCAGTTCATGGAGCACAGGCTTTTCGTCGATCATGATCAGCCCCACTGCTCCAGCAACGTGGTCTACAAGGGCGCGCTATCCGGCGAGAAGAGTCACACTGTCTGGGTTGGTGACGTCCTCGTTCGTCGTGAGGCGATCGGCATCGACACATACGAGATCAACCGGAATCTGCTCCTGAGCGATGGTGCTCGCGCTGACTCAGTGCCCAACCTGGAGCTTGAGACGGGCGATGTCGCCAGCGCCGGCCACGCCAGTGCAACCGGTCGCTTCGATGATGATCAGCTCTTCTATCTCCAGGCGCGTGGAATCGATGAGGAGACCGCTCGCCAATTGGTCGTACGCGGGTTCTTCGCCGACATCGTCTCGCGCATTCCTGACACCCAATGGCAGGCCGACATCATGGGTCGCATCGGCGCGCGGCTCGGGGTGCCTGTCGCGCACGGTGACGATGATGAGTGACTTCGTACGAGCCGTTGCCATGGAGACTCTCGCTGACCGCAAGCCCGTGCGCGTGGTCCTCGGCGAGACGGCGATGGCGGTCGTGAGCATTGATGGGGAGGTTTTCGCTATTGGTGACCGTTGCAGCCATGCTGATGTCTCTCTGTCGGAGGGAGAGGTCGATGGCTGTTCGCTCGAGTGCTGGCTGCATGGTTCGGCCTTCGATCTTCGCACCGGCGCACCGCTGACCCTCCCGGCCATTGAACCTATCCCCGTCTTCGCCACGCGCATTGCCGAGGACGAGGGCATTGCCTACCTGGAAATCAATCCCACCCCGCTCGACATCGTGAAAGGCCAGACCCCATGAGCCAGCTCGTTATCACTGATCTGCATGCCAGCGTCGTCACAGATGCGGGGGAGCGCGAGATTCTGCGCGGTGTCTCGTTGACGCTGGACTCCGGACGCACGCACGCGATCATGGGACCCAATGGTTCAGGAAAGTCCACGCTGGCCTACGTGATCGCCGGGCATCCGAAATATGTCGTCACGTCGGGCAGTATCACCCTTGATGGTCAGGACGTCCTCGCCATGTCCGTCGATGAGCGTGCCAAGGCAGGGCTCTTCCTGGCCATGCAGTACCCCGTCGAGGTACCCGGTGTTTCGGTGTCCAATTTCCTGCGAACCTCAGTGACCGCCGTACGTGGCGAGGCACCCAAGCTGCGCACGTGGGTGAAAGACATGAAGGCTTCGATGGCTGACCTGCAGATGGATCCCGCGTTCGCCGAGCGAAGCGTCAACGAAGGTTTCTCGGGAGGCGAGAAGAAGCGCCATGAGATCTTGCAGCTGGGTCTGCTGGCTCCCAAGTTCGCGATCCTGGACGAGACCGATTCCGGACTCGACGTTGACGCCCTGCGCATTGTTTCCGAAGGTGTCAATCGCTACCGCGAGGCCACCGATGGCGGTGTCCTGCTGATCACCCATTACACCCGTATCCTGCGCTACATCCATCCCGATGTCGTCCATGTGTTTGTCGGTGGACGTATCGTCGAGACAGGTGGGCCTGAGCTTGCAGACCTCCTCGAGGCCGAGGGCTACGACCGCTACGTGGCGGCCTCGGCCTGATCATGACACCCCTCGATCCCGCCCGGATCAAGCGAGACTTCCCAATTCTCGAGCGCACGGTTCGCGATGGAAAGCCGCTGGTCTACCTCGATAGTGCTGCGACATCCCAGAAGCCGCGGTTCGTGCTGGATGCCGAGCGAAGTTTCTACGATACCTGCAATGCCGCCGTGCATCGAGGTGCGCATCAGCTTGCCGAGGAGGCGACGGCTGCCTATGAGTCAGCTCGCGTCTCCAT
>JBPCSY010000251.1:0-2552 GCA_051006695.1 Candidatus Nanopelagicales bacterium | reverse complement strand
GCAGCGATCACCGAGGCTGTCGACAAGGCACTTCTCGCTCGCCTCGCGACCACTGTCGAGCAGGCCACGCGTGCATTCGAGGACTTCAACTACGCGAAGGCCCTCGAGCTTGCCGAGACCTTCTTCTGGAACTTCACCGATGACTACGTCGAACTGGTCAAGGAGCGCGCTTACGGTCAGCAGGGCGAGGCGAAGGCCGCGTCAGCCAAGGCAACTCTCGCTGCAGCGCTGAAGACCCAGCTCGCACTCTTCGCACCGTTCCTGCCTTTCGTCACCGAAGAGGTGTGGTCGTGGTGGCAGGAAGGCTCAGTGCACCGCTCTTCATGGCCGACCGTCGAGGGCCTTGCCTTCGAAGGCGCTGACGCTGACCTCATCACCGATCTCGCAGCCGTGCTCACCCAGGTGCGCAAGGCCAAGAGCGAAGCCGGCGCCTCGAGGAAGGCCGAGGTCTCCTCCGCAGTCATCACTGCACCAGCCGCCTCTGCTGCGCGACTCGCACTCGCTGAGGGCGACATCAAGGCTGTGGGCCGAATTGCCGAGCTCTCGTTCGCCGACGGTGCGCAGATCGACGTGGCGGTCACCCTCGCGCCTACCGAGTAGCGCACGCCCAGCATGACGAAGGCCCGCAGCATTCGCTGCGGGCCTGCGCACTGTCTCGGGTGAGCTAGGCGGTCTTCTCACCGCGCACACGACGCGGGGCTTCGCGGGCCACCAGGGTCGGGTTCACGTTGTGCTTGACGACCTCGCCGGTGATGACGACCTTGGCGACATCCTCGCGGCTGGGCACGTCATACATGACGTTGAGCAGAGTCTCCTCGAGGATCGCCCGCAGGCCACGAGCACCGGTGCCGCGCAGAAGCGCGAGGTCAGCGATCTCGTCGAGGGAATCCTCGGTGAACTCGAGCTCGACGCCATCGAGTTCGAAGAGGCGCTGGTACTGCTTGACCAAGGCGTTCTTCGGCTCAGTGAGAACCGACACGAGTGCCTCACGGTCGAGCTTGGCGACAGCGGTGAAGACAGGCAGCCGGCCGATGAACTCGGGGATCATCCCGAACTTCAGGAGATCCTCGGGCATCGCGTACTGGAAGACGTCAGTCATATCGCGCTCGTCTTCCTCGCGCTCGCCGTCGACGAGATCGAAGGTGAAGCCGAGGGCCTTCTTGCCCAGGCGCTGCTCGATGATGGTGTCGAGCCCCGAGAAGGCGCCGCCGACGATGAAGAGCACGTTGGTGGTGTCGATCTGGATGAACTCCTGATGCGGATGCTTGCGACCGCCCTGCGGCGGAACCGAGGCCGTGGTGCCCTCAAGAATCTTCAGAAGTGCCTGCTGCACGCCCTCGCCCGAGACATCGCGGGTAATCGACGGGTTCTCGCTCTTGCGCGCGACCTTGTCGATCTCATCGATGTAGATGATGCCCTTCTCAGCCTTCTTGACGTCGTAATCAGCGGCCTGGATGAGCTTGAGAAGAATGTTCTCGACATCCTCGCCGACGTAGCCTGCCTCGGTCAGGGCCGTGGCATCAGCGATCGCGAACGGCACGTTGAGCATGCGCGCGAGAGTCTGTGCCAGCAAGGTCTTGCCCGAGCCGGTGGGACCGAGCAGGAGGATGTTGGACTTCGCGAGCTCGATGTTGTCGTCCTTGGGACGATCGCTCTCGCCGGCCTGGACGCGCTTGTAGTGGTTGTAGACCGCTACCGACATCGCCTTCTTGGCGACGTTCTGGCCGATGACGTACTGGTCGAGGAACTCGAAGATCTCGCGCGGCTTGGGCAGTTCGCCCCACTGCACATCAGTGGCCTCGCTGAGCTCTTCCTCGATGATCTCGTTGCAGAGGTCGATGCACTCGTCGCAGATGTAGACGCCGGGGCCGGCAATGAGCTTCTTGACCTGCTTCTGGCTCTTTCCGCAGAACGAGCACTTGAGCAGATCGCCACTCTCGCCGATGCGGGCCACAAGTGCTCCTTTCGCGCCCGAGGACGCCCCAATAACCCAGAGGGGATCTGGGCTGACTAGACCGTATCGCGAGGGAGTGACGAACGCGCGTCATGAGCGGCCGACACACCCGGGGAAGTCGGGCGAAAGCGTGCGAAATCAGGCCTTGCGCGAGGAGATGACGGCGTCGATGATGCCGTACTCCTTGGCCTGATCTGCCGTGAGGATCTTGTCGCGCTCGATGTCCTTGGCGACCTGCTCCGCAGTACGACCGGTGTGGTGGGCGAGGATGCCCTCCATCTCGGTGCGCATGCGGATGATCTCGTTCGCCTGGATCTCGATATCGGAACCCTGGCCACCACCCTCGGTGTACGGCTGGTGAATCAGCACGCGAGCATGCGGAAGCGCAAAGCGCTTGCCGGGGGTGCCTGCGGCGAGCAGCACGGATGCGGCTGATGCGGCTTGACCCAGGCACACGGTCTGCACCTGCGGCTTGACGAACTGCATCGTGTCGTAGATCGCCGTCATCGCGGTGTACGAGCCACCGGGCGAGTTGATGTAGATCTGGATGTCTCGATCGGGATCGAGTGACTCCAGGGTCAGCAACTGAGCCATGACG
>JBPCSY010000250.1:0-2559 GCA_051006695.1 Candidatus Nanopelagicales bacterium | reverse complement strand
GGTGACCTCGGCCAACGGAGCATCAGCGGTGATGGGCTCGAGATTGGTGTCGATCACTGCGGAGACGAGCGTTCCGGGTGGCTCGCGCAGCAGTCGCTGGAAGTGGCAGGTGCCGAGGAACTTGCCGGTGGGCGTCTCCGTGGGCGCGCGAGTGACATAGACCTGTGATGCGAGTGCCGGCGAGAGGTCGGCGTTGCGAATCTGCGCGAGCGCATCGGCCACTGTCGCATCGGGCGGAAGCACGATCGGCTCGGTCGTCATCATGCCGCCGGCCGAGAAGTCGTCATAGGAGAGAAGGCGACGGATGTCATCGGCCTCTTCCGGCTCCATGCGCTCGAGCAGGTCGGCTGCCTGCTCCGGCGGAAGCTCGGAGATGAGGTCGGCGGCATCGTCAGGTGCCATCTCCTCGAGGACGTCGGCTGCGCGCTCTGCCTCGAGCGCCTGCAGGATCTCGACGCGATCCTCCTCCGGCATTTCCTCAAGCACATCAGCGAGACGCTCGTCATCGAGTTCGCGTGCGACCTCGATGCGACGCTTGTCAGGCAGGTCGTGAAGTGCGTTCGCGAGGTCAGCGGGAAGCATCGCCTCGAGAGTGGAGAGCAACTGCTCCGCCGGCTGATCGACGGAGGGCAGCGAGAGACCGCGGATGTCCTCCCAGTCGACGACGAACTTCTCGTGCTTGCGGCGGAAGCCTGCGCCGCCGCGACGCACGAAGAGCTGGGTCACGAACCAGTCGCGGGTGCGGCTCTGCTCGACGCCCATGTCGAGAACGGTGACCTGCTCATTGGAGGAGACAAGATCGACAGTGCGATCGAGGAGCTCTGCTGCGACGAGTGTCTCGTTCGGGCGCTGCTCGAATCGGCGCAGGTTGACGGTGCCCGTCACGATGACTGTGCCGGCGTCAATGGCGGTGACCTTGGTCATCGGGACGAAGATGCGCCGACGCGGCTGGACCTCGACCACCAGGCCGGTCAGTCGCGGGGGGTTCAAGCCGGTGCGCAGCACCATGACGCCATCGCGGACCTTGCCGACCTGATCTCCATTGGGATCAAAGACACCTATCCCCGAGAGGCGGGCGAGGAAGATCCTCGTGGGGGCGTTGGTCGTCACGGAGGAAGGCTACCGTCCCTCAAGCCTCATCTGTCACTCGCTTTTCGGGGCTAGGCGGCCTCCGGCCAGGAGCCGCCGATCTGGATGCCCCATCCGGGTCACATCACCCGACTGGAGGCCCACTGTGGAAGGGATTAGGGCACAGTGGCCTCCATCACTTCGGGAGTTCGTCCCTGGACGAATTACTAGGACTCCCGATATTCTTGTGTCCACAAGTTTCCGAGGAGGACCGCATGCTGCGCTCACGCCGTTCGAACCTGGCCGTTCCGGGTTCTAGCCCCAAGATGCTCGAGAAGGCCAAGGGCCTCGCGGCTGACCAGGTGTTCATGGACATCGAGGACGCTGTGGCTCCCCTGGCCAAGCCCGATGCGCGCAAGAACATCGTCGCGGCCCTGAACGAGGGTGGCTACGAGGGCAAGGTGCGCTCGGTGCGCGTCAACGACTGGACCACGAAGTGGACCTACGCCGATGTCATCGAGGTTGTCGAGGGTGCCGGCCAGAACCTCGACTGCATCATGCTGCCCAAGGTGCAGACCGCCGAGCAGATCGTTGCTCTCGATCTCCTGCTCACCCAGCTCGAGAAGTCCAATGGATTCGAGGTCGGTCGCATCGGCATCGAGGCGCAGATCGAGAACGCCCTCGGCCTGATCAACGTCGACGCGATCGCCACTGCGAGCCCGCGCGTCGAGACCATCATCTTCGGCCCGGCCGATTTCATGGCCTCGATCAACATGAAGTCACTCGTGGTCGGCGAGCAGCCCCCGGGTTACGACGTCGGCGATGCGTACCACTACATCCTGATGCGCATCCTGATGGCCGCGCGCGCCCACGACAAGCAGGCCATCGACGGTCCGTACCTGGCCATCAAGGATCTCGAGGGCTACAAGCGCGTCGCCGGCCGCTCCGCCGCACTCGGCTTCGATGGCAAGTGGGTGCTCCACCCGGATCAGGTCGCTGCAGCCAACGAGGTCTTCTCGCCGAACCAGGGCGACTACGACCACGCCGAGCTCATTCTCGACGCCTACGACTACTACACCTCCGCCGCCGGTGGCGCTCGAGGTGCGGTAATGCTCGGAGACGAGATGATTGACGAGGCCTCGCGCAAGATGGCGCTCGTCGTCTCCGCGAAGGGCCGCGCCGCGGGCATGGCACGTACCACCACGTTCACCCCGCCCGAGGCGTAACACCACGCACACCGCAGTAGCCGAACACCGACCCACGCGAAGAAGGAAGTCACCATGCCGCGTCTAGCGCAAACCGAGGGACTTACCGATGTGCAGGAGGAGATCCTCGCTGCCGTGCGCGACTTCGTCGACAACGAGATCATTCCCGTTGCTCAGGAGCTCGAGCATGCCGATGAGTACCCGACCAAGATCGTCGAAGGGCTCAAGGAGCTCGGCGTCTTCGGCCTGATGATCCCCGAGGAGTACGGCGGCCTCGGCGAGTCAC
>JBPCSY010000249.1:0-2509 GCA_051006695.1 Candidatus Nanopelagicales bacterium | reverse complement strand
CGTCGAGCTCCTCGACGGTGATCGTCGCTTCGAGGGACATTCGTTTACCTCCGACACGAGTCTAGAGATCGGGAGCCGAGGAATCCCGGACTTGACAGGTCTGGCAGAGTGGAGGCCCCATGAGCGACGCACTTGAATCCGAGCAGCGGAATGTCACCGCGTTCTACGAGCTGCTCGATGCCTACACCGAGCACGTGATCGAGCGCATCGACACGACTGCCTCAGCCCCCTCTACCGGCACCGGCCAGGACACCGTGGAGCGCCAGGCCGAAATCGACCACTGGAGCACCCAGCTGCGCTCGGCGCGAGCCGCCGCCGATCGCCTGGCCTTCGGCCGAGTCGACCTCGACGTCGACGGGAACATCGAGATTCGTCACATCGGGCGCATGGGCCTGCGCGACTCCGAGGGCAATCCGGTTCTGCTCGACTGGCGCGCGCCGACGGCCGCAGGCTTCTATCAGGCCACCGCCCTGCAGCCGATGGGCGTGTCACTGCGCCGGCGCATCATCACGCGCGGCCGCACGGTCACCCACATCGATGACGAGGATCTCCTCGATCCCGTACACGATGTCACTGACGCGGCAGCTGCCTCGGTGGAGGCACCTCGCGAGGGTCGGATGGGCGACATCGTCGCGACCATCGCCGCCGACCAGGACTCCATCGTGCGCAGCCCGCTGTCGCAGATCACCATCGTCGAGGGAGGCCCGGGAACCGGCAAGACGGTTGTTGCCCTGCACCGCGCAGCCTGGCTGCTGTACACCCACCGTGATCAGCTGGCCCGCGATGGCGTACTCATCGTCGGCCCGTCCGGTGCCTTCCTCCACTACATCGACCAGGTGCTGCCCAGCCTGGGCGAGACCGATGTCGTGCTGCTGACTCCGGGGCAGCTCTACCCCGCGGTCAATGCCACGCAGTACGACGATGCAGCGGCCTCCGGTATCAAGGGCAGCACTCGCATGATCCAGGTGATTGCCGCCGCACTGAACTCGATGATCCGCATCCCCTCCGGCGATGTCACCATCGACCTCGAGGACGGCAGCACCGTACGCATCACGGCCAAGCAGCTGGCAGAAGCCCGCAGGCAGGTGCCGAAGGATTCCTCCTTCCACGAGGGCCGGGAGCCCTTCCTGGAAAAAGCACTGCAGCACCTATGCCGCTATCGGGCTCGCCAGCGCGGCTGGGATGAGCGCGATGCGGATATCCGCGCCGACGTGCTCGCCGATCTCACCGGCGATCGTCACGTACGACGCGTACTGAACCTCATGTGGATGCCCAGCAGCCCTGAACGACTAATCGCCCGCCTGCTCGAGGATCCGGCCTTCCTTGCCGTGGCAGCGAACGGGATCCTCAGCCGTGACGAGCAGCGCACCTTGCTGGCCGCTCGTGCCGAGCGGCCGACCTGGACAGTCGATGACGCTGCCCTGCTCGACGAGGCTGCCGAGCAGCTGGGCCCATGGGATCCCGAGGCCCGTCAGGTCGAGGCACAGGCCAAGCGCGAGCGTGCGGCCGAGGTGGAGCACGCCTCGCAGTCGCTGAGCTCATTGGGCATGGGCGCCTGGATCTCGGCCGACCGCCTGGCCGATCGCAGCCTGAGCCAGGGCATGCGCCTCAGCGTCGCCGAGCGAGCCCTCAATGACCGCACCTGGACATACGGGCACGTCATCGTCGATGAGGCCCAGGAGCTCTCGCCGATGGCCTGGCATTGCCTTTCACGGCGCACCAATCGCATCTCGATGACCGTCGTCGGTGATCTGCAGCAAACGACGCATGCTGCGGGCGTTACCTCGTGGGATGACGTCTTCACCTGGGCCAGCGGGCGCACCGATCTGCACACGCTGACGATCACCTACCGCATCACGCGACAGACCGCCGCTAAGGCGGCGCAGCTACTCGCACGCTTCGGCGGAACTCCACCGGTGCTCCAGGCCGTGCGCGATGGCGAGGAACCACGTGAGTGCGAGTGCTCCGTGGAGGGCCTCGCGGAGTATGTTCTGGAGTCGATCGGCGAGGCCGAGGGCCGGTACGCGGTGATCGTTCCCGATGTCGAACGGGATGCCTACGCGGAGTTGCTCCACGGTCCGCAGTTCAGTGCCGGCGAGGATGCCCTCGACGCCACCGTCGCCGTGCTCACCGCGCGTGAGACCAAGGGTCTGGAATTCGACATCGTGTTCGTGATCGACCCTGACGCCATCGGACGCCAGACAGTGCGTGGCTCAGACCTCTACGTGGCCGCTACCCGCGCCACGCACCGCCTGCACCTGGTGACGATCTCCTAGGCCGCCGGCGTCGAGGCACGTGCACTCGGCGTTGCACTTGCTGTTGCACTCGGAGTCGCACTTGCTGTTGCACTCGGCGATGCCTCGTTCGGAACAGGCGCTGCCGCAACGGCCAGTTCAGGGTCAGCGGTTGTCCAGAGGGCACCGGTGGCCGAATTCGACAGCCACTGACTCCAACTCTCCGACCAGACGGTGATGCCCTTCCCCTGATTCTGCGGGACGCTCGAGCCGGT
>JBPCSY010000248.1:0-9166 GCA_051006695.1 Candidatus Nanopelagicales bacterium | reverse complement strand
CAGCCGCATCGTCACCAATGACGAGGTGTGCAAGCGCATCGACTCCTCCGATGAGTGGATTCGCGAACGCTCGGGCATCATCGAGCGTCGATTCGCCGCTGATGACGAGACCGTTGTCGACATGGCGACTGCGGCAGCGACCAAGGCCATCGAGAAGTCCGGCATCAATGCATCCGAGGTCGGGCTGGTTCTCGTGGCCTCGGTGACCCACCCTTACCCGACTCCTTCGGCAGCAGCAGAGGTGGCATTTCGGGTCGGGGCCATCGGAGCCGCCGCCACCGACATCTCCTCGGCCTGCGCGGGCTTCTGCTACGGCATCGCACTCGCCGATTCCGTCGTGCGCAGTGGCGCGGCGAAGTACGTCATCGTCATCGGCGTCGAGAAACTCTCCGACTGGACTGACCACAGCGATCGCAGCACCGCATTCATCTTCGCCGACGGTGCGGGTGCAGTCGTGATCGGACCGTCCGACGTCCCTGCCATCGGCCCGGTCGTCTGGGGCTCCGACGGCGAGCAGCGTGATGCGATCAATATGACTCAGTCCCTCATTGAGTACCGCGATGAGCCCGGACCGATCTTCCCTTCCCTGACCATGCACGGCCAGCAGGTGTTCCGCTGGGCAGTGGGCGACATGGCCAAGACCGCGCAGCGCGCACTTGATGCCGCGCACGTCGCAGCCGACGATCTCGATGCCTTCATCCCGCATCAGGCGAATATGCGCATCACCGATGCCATGATTCGCGCACTCAGGCTTCCGGCACACGTGCCTGTCGCACGCGACATCGCGTACACCGGAAATACGTCCGCCGCCTCTATCCCGCTGGCCATGGAGCGCATGCTCGATGACCACGAGGTCGAGCATGGCGGCACGGCATTGCTGATCGGCTTCGGAGCGGGCCTCGTGTTCGCCTCGCAGGTTGTCACACTGCCGTAGCACTACCGCACCACCCGCAGTTACCCACCCATGAATGGAAGGTAGAACATGAGCGAGGACATCCTGAGCGGCCTGGCAGTTATCGTGAACGAGGTCGCCGGTGTTCCGGTTGCTGACGTTCAGGCCGACAAGTCATTTGTCGACGATCTTGATATCGACTCCCTGTCGATGGTCGAGGTTGTCATGGCCGCCGAAGACAAGTGGGGCGTGAAGATCCCCGACAGCGAGGTCAAGAACCTCAAGACTGTCGGCGACGCCGTCACCTACATCTCGGCAAACCTCTAGGACTCATTCGCGGTGTGGCAGGCAACTGCCCCACCGACGTCCAACTCAGCACCGCAACACACGCACGGCTTCACCTGCACATCCGAACACCCGCACCGCTTCATCGGCAAAAACGCACTGCACAGGAGACACACATGACTGGTCAGGTCGTCATCACAGGCCTCGGCATGACAACGCCCGTCGGCGGAGACGTCGAGACGAGCTGGCGCAATGTGCGGGCCGGCAAGCCTGGCATCGTCACCATCGATGAGCCGTGGGCAGAGATTCAGCCTGCACGCATCGCCGGCATCATGGCCGTCGATCCCGGCGAGGTCCTCGACCGAGTCGAGGCACGTAAGCTCGACCGCGCCCAGCAGGCTGCACTCGTCGCTGCACGCGAGGCATGGGCCATGGCAGGCGCACCTGCGGTCGATCCCGAGCGCCTGGGCGCCGTGATCTCCAGCGGCATGGGCGGGCTGACCTCCCTCATGTCGGCGTACGACACCCTGCTCGAGAAGGGCCCGTCACGCGTCTCCCCCCATATGGTCACCCAGATCATGCCCAATGGCCCCGCGGCCGTCGTCGGCCTCGAGGTCGGCGCGAAGGCAGGGGTGCATGGACTCGTCAGTGCCTGCGCTTCCGGCGCCGAGGCGGTCTCCTATGCGGCCCGAATGATCCAGACCGGTCGCGCTGATGTCGTGATCTGCGGTGGCACCGAAGCCGTGATTCATCCGATCACGATGGCCGGTTTCGCCGCGATGCGTGCACTCTCGACACGCAATGACGACCCCGCCGCGTCTTCTCGCCCCTACGACATCGATCGCGATGGCTTCGTCATGGGCGAGGGTGCGGGCGTGCTGGTGCTGGAGTCGGCGGAGTTCGCCGCCGCACGCGGTGCCACGGTTCTCGGCATCTACGGCGGATCAGGCCTGACTTCTGACGGCCACCACATTGCGCAGCCAGACCCCGAGGGCCTCGGCGCAGCACGCGCGGTGCGCTTCGCACTCGAGGACGCCGGCCTGACTGCCTCCGACATCGTTCACGTCAATGCGCACGCCACGTCGACCCCCCAGGGCGATATCGCGGAGGCGACAGCAATCCGCGCGGCACTCGGCGACCACACCGACAACGTCGTGGTGACGGGCACGAAGTCGATGACCGGCCACCTGCTCGGCGGTGCCGGTGCCATCGAGTCGATTTTCTCCGTGCTCGCGCTCCGCGATCGTCTCGTTCCCCCGACGGCGAACCTGCACAACCTCGATCCCGCAGTGCATCTCGACGTCGCCCGCGACGAGCCTCGCACGCTTCCCGCCGGAGATATCGCCGCGGTGAACAACTCATTCGGATTCGGCGGACACGATGTCGCCGTCGTCTTCAGGAGCGTCTGACATGACCGAGACCACCGAACTCGACCCCCGCTCCCCCCGCGCGCGACTCGCGCATTTCTTCGACGATGGCGTATTCGAGACCATCACGCCCGAGGATGACCGTGGAGTACTCGCGGCAGTAGGCCGCGCCAATGGCACGCACGTCGTCGCCTTCGCCACCGACGTCACGGTTCAGGGCGGCGCGATGGGCAATGACGGCAGTCGCGCAATCGTCACGGCATACGACCGCGCCTTCGCCGACTCCGCTCCGATCGTCGGCATCTGGCACTCCGGCGGCGCCCGACTGCGCGAGGGCGTGCTGAGCCTCGATGCTGTCGGTCGCGTGTTCGCCGCGATGACTCGCATTTCCGGCAAGGTCCCGCAGATTTCCATCGTGCTCGGCCCGGCTGCCGGTGGCGCCGCCTATGGCCCCGCGCTCACCGACATCGTGATCCTCGGCCCACAGGGCCGCATCTTCGTCACCGGCCCCGAGGTCGTGCGCTCGGTTACCGGCGAGGACGTCAACATGGAGACCCTCGGCGGTGCCGAGCCCCATGGCCGCCGCAGCGGTGTCGTGCACATCGTCTCCGAGACCGAGCAGGATGCCCTTGACGAGGGCCGCCGCCTCGTTCAATTGCTCGGCCACCAGGGCTCGCTGGATATGACGAAGATCGATGATGTCGATCTCGGTTCCTTCATGCCCGAGTCGGCTCGCCGCGCATATGACGTCCACCCGCTCGTCGAGCACTTCGTCGACGCCAACAGCTTCGTCGAGCTTCATGCCAGGTGGGCACCGAACATCGTGGTCGGTCTCGGCCGTCTCGGCGGGCGCACTGTCGGCATCGTTGCGAACAACCCGCTGCGTCTCGGCGGCTGCCTCGATTCCAACTCGGCCGAGAAGGCCGCGCGCTTCGTGCGCATGTGCGATGCGTTCGCCGTGCCGCTCGTCGTGCTCGTCGACGTTCCCGGTTACCTGCCTGGTGTGGGCCAGGAGTGGGAAGGCGTCGTGCGACGTGGCGCGAAGTTGCTGCATGCATTCGCCGAGTGCGTCGTTCCCCGTGTCACCGTCGTCACCCGCAAGGCCTATGGCGGCGCTTACATCGCCATGAACGCCTCGTCACTCGGCGCCACGAAGGTCTTCGCCTTCCCCACCGCCGAGGTCGCGGTCATGGGCTCGGTGGCCGCCATTCGCATCCTGCACCGTCGCCGTCTCTCCGAGGTGCCCGATGAGAACCGCGAGCAGGTCGAGCTCGAGCTCGCTGCCGAGCACGATGTCATCTCGGGCGGAATCGCGCGCGCGGTGGAGATCGGTGTCGTCGACGAGATCGTGGACCCGAAGGAGACTCGTCGCGCAGTCGCTCAGGTACTGCTGGATACGCCGGGCGTGCGCGGTCAGCACGGCAACATTCCGCTCTAGGAATGTGTCCATGAGTGGGCAACATTCCGCTCTAGGAATGTGTCCATGAGTGGGCAACATTCCGCTCTAACTCTTAGACCACCTGGTGCATGAGGCGCACGGTCGAGTCCTCATGGGCTGACCGGAAGGGCTCGAGCTCGTCGTCCCACGGGGTGCCGATCAGCCGAGCGACCTCGTCGACCATGGATTCCCCGGTGACCTGAGCGTGCGAGAGTGCGGTGCGCAGTCGCTCCTCGTGCACCATGACATCGCCGAACGGGCCGATGGTGGCGCGGAACAGACCAAGGCTCGGGGTGGCCGCGAAACGTTCGCCATCTCGGCCGGGGATACCGTCCTCGGTGACCTCGTAGCGCACCTGGCTGAAGGCGAGCAGCGCGCTGGCCAGGCGAGCGCCGGTCCCCGGCACACCCGTCCAGATGATCTCCGCACGCACGGATCCGGGCACGATGGGCTGCTCGGCCCAGTCGATGTGGACCTCGGTGCCGAAGACAGCGGCCAGCGCCCATTCGAGATGGGGGCTCAGAGCCCTAGGGCAGGAGTGAAGAAAGACAACACCTCGTGAGGGCGTCTGCTCTTGCGCAGTGCCCTTGCCGGTCAACATGACCGTCATGTGGCCTCCTTTCGAGTTCGCCTTCCCCAGCGCTCGAGCGGATGCCTGTGACGAGGATAACCCTGCAACGAAGGTCACACCACCAAGAGAGCCGACTGAGCCCTGCCCATGAGGGAATTCGGTAGTCTCGGCCCACCGCGATATCCGCGGGCGTTCCTCGGAGGTTTCACATGGCCCTGGCATCCCCCCAGCCGCGCGTCCTGGCTGACGTCGTTCCCCACACCTGGGTTCGACAGGCCATCCTGATCGGCGGCGGCGCCGCCTTCGTCGGACTCGCCGCTCAGATCTCCTTCTACCTCCCCTGGAACCCGGCCATCCCGGTCACCTTGCAGACCTTCGCCGTCGTGCTCGCTGCTGGCGCCCTCGGCTCCCTGCGCGGCGCCGCAGCCATGGCCCTCTACGCACTCCTCGGAGGCATTGGCCTGCCCTGGTTCGCCGGCCACAAGTCCGGCTTCGGCGGCGCAGCCTTCGGCTACATCATCGGCTTCATCGTCGCTGCCTTCATCGTCGGCAAGCTGGCCGAGAGCGGCGCGACCCGCAACTTCTTCAAGGCAGTCGGCCTGATGATCGTCGGCAACGTCGTCATCTACGCCATTGGTTTCACCTGGCTCAAGTTCAATCTCGATATCCCGTGGTTCGGCGCAGACTCGGCATGGGCCTACGGCGTCAAGGACTTCATCGCGGGCGACATCGTCAAGATCATCGCGGCAGCCGGCTTGCTCCCCCTCACCTGGCAGGCACTGAAGAAGGCCAAGCTCACTGACTAGCGGTTAGCCGCTGAACACCGTGATCAGCAGGTAGAACCCGAAGACTGCGCACATCGCGGCCAGGATCTGGAACTGTCGGTTGAGCACAAATGAATAGATAGGCGAAAGAACTCCCTCCGCCCGTGATCCGAGCAGCACCCGGATCGCGGGCGGAATCCATGTGGCCATCAACGCGAGCACGAGGAACAACGCCACGAAAAGGGCCTGGATGATCAGATCCGCCGAGGAGATCGTGACGTCATGCATCGCAGGGGCCATCACTGCGAAGGTCGAGAAGTCGCTGATGCTGAAGTAGAACGCCAATACCGCGAATTGCCAGGGCTTGGCCTTCCCCTCCACTCCTTGCAGCGCCGCCTTCGACTTGGCGAGCATCATCGGATGCGGCATCAGGAAGAAGATCGCGGTGGCAAACAGGATCACCGCGGCAAGGATGCGGATCACCGGATACGAGGCGTCATGCCGGCCGGTTCCTGCGTCCGGCAGCTGGGCGAGGCCCAGGAGTAGCACTGAGGCCACGATCACGAAAGCCACGGCATTGCCCAGGAAGACGGCTGCAGCGCGTTTGCCCCACCGTGGTCCGGAGACCACCAGGATCTGAAGAGCGATCAGCGTGGGCGTGATCGCCGCGGCAATTCCGAGCGGGATGACCTCGAGCATGGGGCGAACCTAGCGGAGAGTCTCGAGAACCTCGCGCACCATCTGCTCAGTGGTGTTGGGGTGCAGGAAGACGAGCCGCCCGACAGGCTCACCGCGCCACGAGCTGTGGGCGACGAAGGCAATCTGCTCACTCAGCAGACGTTGGGCCCATGCGTTGTACTCGGCGACTCCCCAGCCCAGGCGACGGAAGAGCACGACGGAGAGCCCGGGCTCGCGCACGAGCTCGAGGTGATCACTCTCACTGATTACCTGTGCCGCGAAGTGGGCCGTCGAGATCGAGTGCTCGACTGCCTCGCGATACGCATCGAGACCGTTCACGGCGAGGGAGAACCAGAGTGCGAGACCGCGAGCACGACGGGTCAGGTGGTAGGCAAGATCACTCGGGTTGAAGTCGTCATCATGCTCATGAATGACATCCAGGTATGAGGCATCCTGCGTGTGCACGGCACGTGCAAGTCGCGGTTCGCGATACATCAGCGCAGCACAGTCGAATGGCGCGAACCACCACTTGTGCGGATCCATCACGACGGAGTCGGCCTTTTCGATACCGGCGTAGAGGTGACGAACACTCGAGGCGAGCAGTCCGGCACCGCCATAGGCCGCGTCGACATGCATCCAGATGCCACGGTCATGGGCGAAAGCCGAGACTGCTTCGAGGTCATCGATGATGCCGGCATTCGTCGTGCCCGCTGTGGCAACGATGGCCACGACATCGTCAAGCTGCTCTTCGGACACCGTGGCAAGTGCCTCGGAGTCGAGCCTGCCAGTGGAGGTCGGGATCACGACGGCATCCATCGCCACGATGTTGAGCGCATTCTTGATCGAGGAATGCGCCTGATCGCTCACGAGTACCCGAAGTCGCCCATCAGGGATGCCTGCTGCGGCCCGAGTGCGTCGGGCGGTGTCGCGGGCGACCACGAGGGCGGAGAGATTTCCGGCAGAGCCGCCTGAGACGAAGACACCGCCCGCGGTCTGCGGAAGTCCCGCGGCGTCCATCATCACGCGCAGGGCCTGGTTCTCTGCCGCTACCGCGCCCGCTGCTTCCAGCCATGAACAGCCCTGCAGGGACGCGGCCGAAACGACCATGTCGAACAGAAGCGCGGCCTTGGTCGGCGCAGCGGGGATGAAGGCCCAAAAGCGCGGACTGTCAGCAGACAGGATGGTGTCGGCGATGTGGTCGACATAAAGGCCGAGCACCTCCTCGGCCGAGCGTCCCTCATCGGTCATGAGACCGTCGAGGGCGGCGTGGAGCTCGGAGCGCACTCCGAGGCCATCGACGGGCGTCTCCTCGAGCGAGAGCCGATCCCTCACGAACTCCAGGATGAGATCGGTCATCTCGGGGTTGAACTGGTGCATGCGTCCAGCGTCAGCGGTCATCCGCGGGCCTTCCATGAGCCTGCGGAACCTCACGCAGGACCGTGCGCCGTCAGTCTTCCTGCCAGCAGGCACTGCCTAGATTCTAGCCAGGAGGGTTCCAATCTGAACGACATCAAGTTACGTGGCACACTTGTGACGTGAGCACTTCCACCCAGGCGCCGGCGCAAGCCGGCCGCAGCTACCACCACGGAGACCTTCGGTCTGCCCTGGTCTGCGCCGCGGTGGCACGCGTTGAGGAAGTCGGGGCCGAGCACGTCTCCCTGCGTGCAGTCGCCGCGGAGGTTGGAGTCAGCCCCAGCGCGGCCTATCACCACTTCGCAGATAAGGACGCCCTGCTGGGCGAGGTCGCCGCCACCGGCCTGCACATGCTGGTCGAGTCCGTAGGCGCCGAGGTTGCCGCGATCCCCGGCGATACCCGGGAGGCAGCACGACTGCGCTTCCGCGCCGCAGGCCAGGCGTACGTGTCCTTCGCCCTCTCCCACCCGCAGCTGTTCCGCGTCGCGTTCAGCCCGTATTGCCTCGAGCACCCCGGTGTACCCACCACCGACGACGGCTCAGTACCGGTTCTTTCCGAGCTACTCAATGACCTCGTGAGCACCGGCGGCATGAACGCCGCGGTGCGCGATGACTCCGAGGATGTCTTCGTCGCCACACTGCACGGCCTGGCGACACTCGCCTTACAAGGCATGATCGCAGCCGATCGAGTACCGCAACTGCTGTCAAAGATCGAGCAGCTGATCGGCGTGAACGACTAGCCGTGCAGAATCACCAGGCGTTCCTCGGTCATCTCGCGCACTGAGTAGGCCGGGCCTTCCTTCGTATTGCCCGAGTCGCGCAGACCGCCGTATGGCATCTGATCGGTGCGCCAGGTGGGTACCTCATTGATGAGCACTCCACCGAAGTCGAGGGTCCGGGCAGCCTTCAGTCCCTTCGAGATATCCGCGGTGAACACCGCCGCCTGGAGACCGAAGTCGGTCTCGTTCGCGATGCGCAGCGCATCATCGAAATCGTCATAGGCCTGCACGGCCACGACCGGGCCGAATACTTCCTTGGCACACACGTTCATCGCTGGCTTCGCACCGACGATCACCGTGGGCAACAGCACGCCGTTCGTGTCGAGCTCACCGCCGCACGCGATGGATCCTCCATCAGCCACGGCCTCGGCAATCCAGCCTGCGACGCGGTCGCGTTCGGACCGCGAAATCAGAGCGGATACATCAGTGGCGTCGTCCATCGGGTCGCCGACGACAAGGGTGCGCACCCCCGCGACGAGCTCCTCGACGAAAGCATCGGCGATCGATCGGTGTACGAGGATCCGCTGAGTCGAGATACACGACTGGCCCGCGTGCGAGAAGCCGGCGATCTTGATCTTCGCTGCCGCTGTCTTCCAGTCGCCATCGGCCTCGATCACGACCGGCGCATTGTTGCCGAGTTCCAGACCGACGCGCTTGCGCGGTGCACGCGCACGAATTCCCCAGCCCACGTCAGGTGACCCGGTGAAGGTGATGAGCGCGATGCCCGGGTTGTCGACGAGGGCGTTACCGACCGTGCCGCCTCCGCCGGTGACAACCTGCAGGTACCCATCGGGCAGCCCGGCCTCCTCGAGAAGACGTGCGAGCAGGATCGCCGAGAAGGGCGTCTGCGATGCCGGCTTGAGCACGACCGGGCAGCCGGCCGCGATTGCCGGGCCGAGCTTGTGCACGACGAGATTGAGCGGGAAGTTGAAGGGTGCGATCGCACCGACCACACCGACAGGCACCCGCATGATGAAGC
>JBPCSY010000247.1:0-3049 GCA_051006695.1 Candidatus Nanopelagicales bacterium | reverse complement strand
CGCCAGCATCGTGCAGCTCGTGCAGGTGGCCCTCGAGATCGTTGTGCTGATGGGCCTGTTCGTCTGGCAGCGCAACATCGGCTGGACATGGATTCTCGCGATCCCGATCCTGATCGGCACGGCCCTCTTTGCCCAGGGCATTGGCCTAATGCTCGCGATCTTGAACGCGCGCTTCGGCGATGTGCAGTACATCGTGGCCGTGGTTCTCGGTGCGTTTTACTTTCTCACCCCGATCCTCTACCCGATCAGCATGGTGCAGGAGCAGAACGTATTGCTCTCGACAGTGGTGCAGGCCAATCCGATGTCATGGTTCGTGCAGAGCATGCATGACGTCATGTATTCGCTGACTGCCCCGACGTGGTGGGTTATTCCCGGCCTGCTCATCGGCGGGTTCGTGACCTTCTGGATTGGCTTCGCCGTCTTCAATCGTGCCAGCGAGGATCTCGGGGAGTACCTATGAGCACTCCCAGCACAGCAGATCTCGCGGTTTCGATCTCCCAGGTCGGAAAGCGATTCAAGCGTCACACCGATCGCCGTGGCTCGCTCAAGGAGCTCATCGTCCGCGGACGAGCGAAGAACGAGGAAGACTTCTGGGCCGTTCGCGATGTCTCGATCGACATCCCCAAGGGCAGTGTCTACGGCCTGATTGGCCACAACGGCTCAGGCAAGTCAACCCTGCTCAAGATGATTGGCGGCATCTACCGGCCGACAACCGGCTCGATCACGACTGACGGTCGGGTGGCCGCACTGATCGAGCTCGGTGCGGGTTTCCATCCCGATATGTCCGGCCGCGAGAACATCCAGCTCAACGGCTCTTTGCTCGGCATGTCGCGCAAGGAGATCAACGCTGTCACTGAAGAGATCATCGAATTCAGTGGCTTGAGCGAGTTCATCAATGAGCCGGTCAAGCACTACTCAAGCGGCATGTATGTGCGGCTCGGATTCGCAGTTGCCGTGCACATGAAGCCCGACGTCTTGCTCGTCGATGAGGTGCTTGCGGTCGGCGACGAGGAATTCCAGCGCAAGTGCTTCGATCACCTCTACGCCCTGCGCAAGGCCGGCAAGACGATCATCGTTGTCAGTCACGGCCTCGGCCAGCTCGAAGGCCTGTGCGATGAGGTCGCCTGGCTCGAGCCTGGCCAGCTGCAGCAGGCAGGCAACACCACCGACACCATCGCTGCCTACCTGCATCGCGTTAATCGTGACGAGGCAGACCGCAACCCGAACATCAAGGCGACTCGACCCGAGGATGATCGCGCCGGCACCGGCGTGGTGCGCGTGACCAAGGCCGAGATCGTCAGCGCTGCCGGCGAGCCAATCAATCACGCCGAGACTGGCGCCACCTTCAACCTTCGCGTCGCCTTTGACGTGAGTGAGTCGATCCTCGGCCCGAATCTGCGCATCGCGCTTCAGCACGACACCGGCCCGCTTGTGTCGATGATCAGCAATCACGCGGTGGGCTACGACTTCGGCACCATCGAGGGTGAGCAGCTCGTCGACGTGGCCATTGAGGGTAACCCGCTGCTGCCCGGCCGCTACCGCGTGCACATCGATGTCTTCGACTACACCGGCTCCACCTTGCTCGACACCTGGAATGACGCGATGGAGTTCCCTGTGCGCAGCCAGAGCGGTGAGATCGGTCAGGGTTTCGTGCAGCTTCCGGCCCGATTCACGCGTCACTAGGCGGCGATGGTGGTCTCCGAGAGCAACCCGCTGATCAAGGCGAAGCGCCGCGCCGGGCGCGTGAAGCGCTATGTGAAGCGCAAGGTCTATGAGCGCAATATCGGCAAGCAGTACAAGGCCTGGCTGGCCGAAGCCGCAACAGTTGAAGCCGGCGCAGCCGACTTCCCCTTCACCATCTCGATCCTGGTGCCGGTCTACAACCCGCCGATCGACTTTCTCGAGGAGTGCCTCCATTCGGTGCTGAGGCAGAGCGCCAGAAACTGGCAGCTCATCGTCGTGAACGACGGTTCAAACAAGCCGGAGATCGCGCCCTGGCTCGAGCAGTTCGCAAGCGAGCACGCCGATAACCCGCGCATCAAGGTCAGCACAAAGGCCAATGGCGGTATCTCCTCGGCGCTCAACGCCGCTCTGGCCCAGGCCAGTGGCGAATACATGGGCATGCTCGATCACGACGATGCCCTCGACCCACGCTGCATCGAGACCTTCTCGCGAGTGGTCGAGGCCAATGACCGTCCAGATGCCGTGTACTCCGACGAGGACAAGATCAACCCGCGGGGCGAGCACTTCGAGCTCTACTGCAAGCCCGATTTCTCACCCGAGCTGCTGCTCACCCAGATGTACCTCTGCCACTTCACGATCTTCAAGCGCGATCTCGTGAACGAGGTCGGTGGCCTCCGCACCGAAATGGACGGCGGTCAGGATTTCGATCTGGCTCTCCGGCTGCTCCCGAGCCTGAGCAATGTGATCCATGTTCCGCAGCCGCTCTATCACTGGCGCGCGTGGAGTGAGTCGACCGCACTGACCATTGATGCCAAGCCCTGGGCGCAGGATGCCGCGGCACGCGCGCAGATCAGCCACATCGAGCGCACCTTCGATGGCGGCACGGTAGAACCGAGCAGGATTCAGGGCCTGAACGAAGTCCACCCCAAGGTCACGACCAGTGCGAAGGTGTCGGTGATCATTCCGACCATCGGCACGATGAATGACAAGGGCAACGCCCGCTTCGTCGACGACTGCGTCGCGAGCCTCAGGAAGCACGAGACGCATACGCCGTTCGAGATCGTCGTGGTCACCACCGGCACCATCGACCCGATCCGTTCACTTACCGAGCAAGATCGCACTGTCGTCTACGACACGAGCGACTTCAACTTCGCCGAGGCCATCAACCTTGGTCGCGCGAACTCCGCCGGCGACTACCTACTGATCCTCAATGACGACACCACGGTGGCCGAGGCCGACCCGATCACCCGCATGCTTGAGCTCGGCCAGATTGACGAGGTCGGCATCGTCGGGGCAAAACTCACCTACCCCGATGGCCGGCTGCAGCATGTCGGCATGGTGATGCTGCCGAGCGGGCCTACTCATT
>JBPCSY010000246.1:0-2995 GCA_051006695.1 Candidatus Nanopelagicales bacterium | reverse complement strand
TCTGCGCATAGACGATTGCCACAACGTCGTCGGCCGTGTGCGCACCCGTCGTGAGCGCATGGCGAACCTCGTCGAGTCGCGCGGCACGGTGATTCATGTACTGCGTGATTCGCTGTGCGGGATCAGTGACCAATGGCCCATGAACTGGGTATATGCACGCGACATCGTGGTTGTGTATCTCCTCGGCCAGGGCGTCGAGAGTGGCGAGGTAATCGCCGAGCCTGCCTTCCGGCCAGGCAATAACCGTGGTGCCGCGACCGAGAACCGTGTCGCCGGAGAGGATCGCGGCGTCGCCATTAACCCTGAAGGACAGACTGTCGGCGGAGTGACCCGGCGTCGAAATCACCTCGATTGCGAGCTCACCGAAGGAGATCACCTCGCCCCCGCGCAGGCCTTCGCCACCATGCACATGCTCGGGATCGAGTGCGCGAACGGGAGCCCCGGTCATGCTCGAGAGGGCGAGCGCGCCGGCCGAGTGGTCGGCGTGGCCATGCGTGAGGAGAATCTGTGCAATGGCACCGCGCTCTCGCACTGCGCTCACGATGTGCTGGCGATGCTCACGGGAGTCCGGCCCGGGATCGACGACGATGACATCAGAGGATCCGGGGGCGGCGATCAGCCAGGTGTTCGTTCCCTCGAGAGTCCAGGGCGACGGATTAGGGGCGAGAAGGCAGGTACTCCAGTCACTGACGACGCCGCCTGTCCATGCATCATCACTACCGAGGGGCAGCATCCGGCCGCTCATCGGCTGATCCCGCCGGTCTCGAGGTGGGCGGGGGGTACGACGTTGGTGTCGATGATCTCCCCCGTGCGCTCATTGACAATGTGCCAGCTCAGGCCACTGTCTCCCACCGGTGTCGCACGTGGCATTCGCGCGATGACCGTTCGTGATCGGGCCGCAGCGATTGCATCCTCCGCACTAGCGAAGTCTGCGAGGAAACGCAGCATCTCAAGAGTCGGTCGCAGCATTGGCAACTCGTCGCGCGAGTAGCGATCGAGTGCGTCCCCGGGCCGGATCCACTCGGCGTGATCGGCTTCGCTTGAGGCCACGTAGGCAGTCTGACCTTCGGGGATTCTCGCGAGGAAGAAGCGCACGTCGAAGCGGCGGCTCTCATGCTCGGGTGTTACCCAGTGATCGGTGAGAACGACGTCATGGGCGTCGGCGAACTCAATGCCTGCCTCTTCCCTCGTCTCGCGAATCGCACAGGCCAAGAGCGCACGGAACTCGCTCTCCGAGGCGCTCGCGCGTGCAGCGTTCACCCGTGCGAACTCGGAATCGAGCACCGCGGTGACCGCGGCGTCGAAGTCAGCCTCATCGAGGGCTCCGCCGGGATATACCGACATGCCGGGTGCAAACCTCATGGTGAGCGGGCGTCGCATGAGAAAGGTTTCGACTCCTGATTCGCCGTCCCTCACGAGCACGAGAGTCGAAGCCGGACGTGGGACAGGTGGAATCCACTCCTGCGATCCGGATGCGAGCAGGAGTGCACGCTCGCGAACGACTGACATGGCTAGTCGGCTACCTCGACGATGACCTCGACTTCAACAGGCGCGTTGCGCGGTAGCGCTGCAACGCCCACGGCGGAGCGCGCATGCCGGCCGGCCTCGCCGAAAGCCTCCAGCAACAGGTTGCTCGCCCCGTTCATGACCGCAGGCTGCCCGAAGAACTCAGGATCACTGGCGACAAAGCCGACAACCTTGACGACCCGCACGACCTTGTCGAGATCACCGATCACGGACTTGATCGCGGCGATCGCATTGAGCGCACATCGTTCCGCGAGCTCAGCGGCCTGCTCGGGTTCGATCTCCACCCCGACTCTGCCGGTGGCAATGAGTTCGCCGGCGACGACCGGCAACTGACCAGAGGTGTAGACGTAGCGACCAGTGACGACAGCCGGCACATAGGCCGCGAGCGGCGTGGTGGCCTCGGGAACGGTGTGACCCGCAGCGGCGAGTCGTGCCTCAACCTCTGACATGACTAGGCCAGAGGACGCTTCATGTAGGCAATGAGGTTCTCGGAGTTCGGACCCGGAACGACCTGGATGAGCTCCCAGCCATCAAGACCCCAGTTGTCGAGGATCTGCTTGGTGGCATGTACGAGCAGCGGCACGGTGGCGTATTCCCATTTCGTCATGGAATGACAGTAGTAGGTGAGTGAGGGGTAGCGCATAGGCTGGTTCCGTGAGCGATACGCAGTTGTGGCCTGGAGTCGACCTGCATGTCGTATCCGGCAAAGGTGGCACCGGAAAGACAACAGTGGCTGCTTCCTTGGCACTCGCCCTCGCTCAGGGTGGCAAGCGCACCTTGTTGATGGAGGTCGAGGGCCGTCAGGGCATCGCACAGCTCTTCGACTCGCCGCCCCTGCCCTATGAGGAGCGCATGATCTGCGTCGCCCCGGAGGGTGGCGAGGTGTGGGCCCTGGCCGTGGATCCGCAAGAGGCACTTCTCGACTACTTAGAGCAGTTCTACAACCTTCGGCGTGCCGGCGCCGCCCTGAAGAAGATGGGTGCCGTCGATTTCGCCACGACAATCGCCCCTGGGCTTCGCGACGTCCTGCTCACCGGCAAGGCGGTCGAGGTAGTCCGACGCAAGCCGGACGAGAAGAAAAGGCATTACGACGCCGTGGTGATCGATGCGCCGCCGACCGGCCGCATCACCAAGTTCCTGAACGTGAACTCCGAGATGTCCGGGCTAGCCAAGGTTGGCCCGATTCGAAACCATGCTGACCTCGTGATGAGCGTGATCGCCTCCCCTCGCACCGCAGTGCACCTGGTGACCTTGCTCGAGGAGATGCCGGTGCAGGAAACCATTGACGGGATCGCGGAACTCACCGCAGCGGGCCTGCCCGTGGGATCCGTCTTCGTCAATATGACTCGACCTTCCGTTCTCAGCCGTGAGCAGCGTGACGCAGCACTGGATGGTTCACTTCCCTTTGATCAAATCTCGGCATATATTGCCTCGGCAGGAATAGGGTCAACCTAGCTCGCGGAGGAAC
>JBPCSY010000245.1:0-7609 GCA_051006695.1 Candidatus Nanopelagicales bacterium | reverse complement strand
GTCACCAACACGATGACTGCCGGATCGGTGCGCGGGAAGTGCTCGGAGTTGTCGTCGATGCACACCCGGCTCCAGCCCGCATTGCTGATCCGGGTGGCCTCACCGCACTTAGGGCAGCGTCGATGCGATCGCATCCAGTTGTCGATGGCCACTGCGGTGACCATCATCCCCGCATCACGATCAGAGAGCAGGGAACCGACGGCACGAAGGTTCTTCCACGGTGCATTCGGATCGACTCGCGCATCCTGATGATCATCGACGTGCGCCGCGAAGTAAGCGATGTCGTCGGTATCGAGCCCGAGGAAGGTGAGCTCGGCGTCGACTTCATTTGCCGGCGTGAGCATGAGGTCAGCACTCGTCTCGGTGACGGTCATCGGGCTTGCGCCCTCGCACACCCACATCACTCGTGATGCCGGGTCAGCGCGACGCGCACCCTGCCAGGCCTGATCGGAGCGGAACTGGGCGGCTCGATCCAGGGTGCCGCGCGCCAGGATGAGGGAGGAGAGAAGATCGCGATCGGTCACCTCTCGAGCCTATTGCGATGTCGACGAACGTGCGCCGTTGCGGACGCCCGGGTGACCAACATGACACGATGCAGGCGTGACCAACGTCTTCATCCGACAGCTCACGGGTATTCGCTTCGTGGCTGCTGCCTGGGTTCTGCTCTACCACCTGCAAGGCCCGCTCAACACTCTCGGATTACTCGGCATCCCGGTGTTCGGCGACGTACTGCGCGTGGGCCGCCTCGGCGTTGACCTGTTCTTCGCACTCTCCGGCTTCATCCTGACCCACACGTACCTCACACGCCTGGGGCCCAAGCTCAAGGGTCGCGCCACCGTCGACTTCTGGTGGCTGCGCCTGGCCCGCGTGTACCCAGTGCACCTCGTCATGCTCGTGATCGCCGGTGTCGCGGTGTTCGCCCAGGCCAAGGTCAGCGGCGACGCACTCGATCGTGACTGGCTGAACCCGATCGACTTCGGCAAGAACCTGCTTCTCGTGCAGGAGTGGGGCCCGAATCCGCAACGAGGCTGGAATTTCGTCGCCTGGTCACTGTCGATGGAATGGCTCGCCTACCTGATCTTCCCGTTGCTCGTGCTGCTGATCTGGGTGTTCTACGAGCGCCTTCGCACCGGCTGGATCATCGTGGTGTGGTGCGCGGTGATGGCACCGCTCGTCATCTACGCCTTCACGACAGGCGACGCGTACTACACCGCGAATTGGGGTTCGACCTATCGCATCCTGACTGAGTTCACCGCCGGTGCCGTGACGTACCTAATCGTGCGCCGTCTCCTGCCCGACGGCTCCATTGATCCCCGGCCGCGCGTGGAGCGGCTTGCCACGACGTTCTCCGCAGTGCTGCCACTGCTCGTCATCGCAGGCGCGGTGTTCCTCGGCAATCTGCCTGCCGCACAGCCGCTGCAGACGAATCTTGGTGTCGATGCCGAGCCGCTGCCGCCGTATTTCCACCTGCTGCTCGTGCCGTTGCTGATCATCTGGATAGGCGCCCTCGCGCTCTCGCGCCGCGGGATCGCACGCACCCTGGGTACCCGCACCCTCGTACTCGGTGGTTTCATCTCGTACTCGCTCTACATGACTCACCTGGTGTGGTTCGGGCTGTGGAGAGCCGGCATGAAGGCGGCCGGTATCGACGGCGGCGCCCTCTACGCGGTCGGATTCGTCGCACTCGTGGTCGGCGCGATAGTGATTGCCTGGCTGATGTGGAGGTTCGTCGAGGAGCCCTCACGCGAGTGGATGCGTACCCTGGTGGGCGCACGCCGCACTCCGACGGAAGAGGCCGGCGAGATGATTCAACCGCTCGAGAGCGCGGAGCCGGTGATCGTCAGCGAGGATCCAGGAGCGCTTGGAGATCAGGGAACGACTCGGGCCTGATCAGCCTCGACTCGGAGACGAGATAGAAGGCTGCATCGATCTGCTCGAGTGGAACGCCCTCGAGCTGAGACCAAGCCAGGCGGTAGATCGCCAGTTGCATTGGATCAAGCCCGCGGCCAGAACCCGTCTTCCAGTCAATGACATCGAAGCGATCACCATCGGCGAAGACGGCATCGATGCGACCGCGCACGACCCGGCCCCCGAGCACCAACGAGAACGGTCGCTCAATCGCCACGGGCTCTCGATGCGCAAACTCACTGCGCTCGAAGGCCACCTTGAGATCGGCGAGTGCCTCGTCAGTGACAATCTCATGATCGGCCGCGCCGGGCAGATCGTCGGGATCGAGTAGCGACTGCTGACCGAAACGGGTCTCGACCCAGGCATGGAAGTCAGTGCCGCGGCGGGCCTGAGGTGCGGGGGCACTCGGCATCGGGCGCAGGATGTCGACGGCCAGGCCGTCGGGATCGGTCAGCGCCCTCATCAAAGCGCTGGCCGACATCGATTCGGGGGCACGCACAGTGATCTCTGCGGCATCGCGCGCAGCGAGCTCGGCAATGAGCGAGTCGATCTGGGCATCCCATCGCGTGACGCGCTCCAGATCACTGCCGCCCAGGCCTGAAGGAATCTCGGCTGACGGCTGCGCCGAACGCACCCGACGCATGGATTGGGCCAAGGCCGCCTGGCGCTCGGGGTCACGGGCCGGCGGCCACGCCACCGAGGTGACACCCAGGGCGGGATTGTCGGCCTCATCATCAGGCTTCGGTGCCCACCTGATGATCTCGCCGTTGCCGCCCTCGCAGGCCTCATGCACGGAATCGAGGAAGCGACTCGGGCCTCGCGGCTTGAGCTGGGTCGGACCCCACCAGTGACCTGTGACAGTGAGCGAGTACTCGGCGCGGGTGAAGGCCACGTACGCCAGTCGCTGACTCTCGAGATCCTCGATAGCTCTCAATTCCTTCTTATACGCCTTCTGCTCCTTGTCCTTGGGCGAATTGCTCCCATTGGGATACGAGGAGAGTGCCTCGGTGGAATCCTCACGCAGAGGCCACGGCACGACGTGCGCATTGGAGATCCAGGCCGGGCGCGCATTCGAGGACGGGAATGAGCCGGTGCTCACGAACGGCACGAAGACATGCTCGAACTCCAGGCCCTTGGCCTTGTGCACGGTCATCAGCTGCACCTGATGGGAGCGCGATGCAAGATCCATCCGCAGATCGACATCGAATCGCTCGAGATCGCGAAGACGAGTGAGGAAGGCACCCAAGGTGAACTCACCGGCTGCCTCGCCAAAGGTCGAGGCGAGGGACATGAAGGTACTCAGCGCGAACTGCTGCTGCTCGGCAATCGCCGCATCGGCAAGGGATACCTCAGTCTCGAGACCGGTGACGTGCAGGATGCGCCCGATGAGCTCAGGAAGTGGCTCACCGACATGCCTACGAAGCTGACGGATCTCACGGCTGATCTCGGCGAATCGCTCCAGTGCTTCGGGTGAGTAGTGCTCAGGCTCGCCCGGATCATCAGCGGCATCGGGGAGCGAGATCATCTCGACGGGATCGCTGCCCTTCACGGCCTCGTCGAGTGCTTCATCGACGTCTGTGGCCTCGACACGTGATCGACCGCCGGCCAGCTGCGCTGCGCGTGCACCGAGGGCCGCGAGATCACGTGGGCCGATGGCCCAGCGCGGGCCCGCGGCGAGACGGATGAACGCCGCATTCGCGGTGGGCTCGTGAAGGACCTGCAGGATGCTGCGGAGTTCGACGATCACCGGCTGGGCGAGAAGACCGGCAGCGCCGACGAGCTGGGTGGGCACGCCGCGCACGCGCAATGCCGCATCGATCTCGGCCAGTTGATTCGAGGTCATCGCCAGGACAGCAATGCCATTCCAGTCGTTCTTCGCAGCACCGATGGACGCAATGCGGTCGGCCACCCACTCGAGCTCGTCGCCGTAGGTCTCGAACAGGCCTGCACTGACATGACCGGGGCCGCGATTGGTGGCCTTGGCTGCCAGCGGCTCGACACCGGCATGGACCTCGCGCAGCGGCCGCGCAACCTCATTGGCAAGATCGAGAATGCCCGGCCCGGAGCGCCGATTCTCGCTCAGCGAGTAGCGCTGCGCCTTCGCACCGGAAGCGTGCGGGAAGTGCTCAATGAAATCCTCGATATTCGAGACGCTCGCACCGCGCCAGCCGTAGATAGCCTGGCAGGGATCACCGACGGCGGTCACCGCATGACCGTCACCGAAGATCGCCTGCAGCAGGCGGCGCTGCGCGATTGAGGTGTCCTGGTATTCGTCGAGGAGCACGATGGAGTACTGCGCACGCAAGGCGGCCGCGACCTCGGGGAAGGTGCGCACGATCTGCAGGGCAAGTCGAATGTGATCGGCGAAATCATGGACGTCATGCTCGGCCTTCATCGCTCGCCATTCGATGACAAGCTCGGCGAGCACCATGCGCTCACGACATGTGTCGACGAGCTCATGCCATACCTTCTGACGCTCATCGAAGCCCTCGAGGTGCGCGATGAGATCGCGATCGTGCTCGATGACCGCTAAGGGATCGATGTCGAGTTCGGCAAGCTCATCATCGAAGCGAAGCAGGGCAGTGGTCGCCTTCGCCGGCGACTTGCCCAGCACGCCGAGGGGTAATGACGTCGAGCAGACGAGTCGGTAGGCCAGTTGCTCACGCGAGCCATCTCCGAGCAGCAGGGAGTCGGGCTCGCGGCCCAGGCGCAACCCGTGATCGCTGATCAGCCGTGAAGCGAAGGAGTGATAGGTCGAGGCCAGTGGATCGCTGTCGACGGCCTCATCATCCTGATACACGTCGGCGATCGGCGCGACCAGGCCCAGTTCGCGCACGCGGGCGACATCGCGACGGAAGGAGTCGAGCAGATTACCGGCGGCCTTATTGGTGAACGTGAGGCCTAACACCTGATCCGGGCGCACATAACCACCGCCGACCAGCCAGGCCACGCGAGCTGACATCGAGGTGGTCTTGCCAGAACCTGCCCCGGCGACGATGACCGCGGGTTCCATCGGGGCACTGATTGCCGCCCATTGCTCATCGCTCACCTCGAAGCCGAGAATGTCGAGCAACTGCGCGCGCGTGAGATCGCTCATGTGATCACCGGCAATCCCTCGGACTGTGCCGGGCACGCCGCGCGATACAGGCAACGATCACAGCGCTGATTGCGCCGGGCTTCGAAAGTCTCGGAGCGAATGATCTCCGCAGCCTCGCCGAGCTTGATCTCGACCCACGTCGGTGACTCACGAGGAAGCGGCGGTTGCATCTGCACCTTGGGTGCATTCGACTTCGACGATTCCGGCTCGCGCAGTTGCACTAGACCGGCTCCGCCGAGACCTCCCTCGGGGTCACCGTCGATGCCGTGCTCGCGCACGAACAACTGGTAGACGCCTAGCTGCGCGTACTCCGGGATCTCCTTCGTTGGCGGCGGGTACTTCATGTTCTTGAGATCGATGACGACGAGATTGCCCTGCATGTCGCGCTCGAGTCGATCGATGGACCCGCCGAGGACGACATCGAGGGCGCCGCCATCGGGAGCCGGAACACTCAGCGTGGCACCCGCGCCGAGCTCAGTGCCCACGAGCTCGCGATCATGGCGCAGGTGGTACTCGAGAAAGCGCGAGATCGCGGTGCGAGCCTCCGCGCGATCCGCCTCTGACTGCCACGGCGCTTCGAAGCGCAGCTCATGCCAGACTCGATCGATGTAGCCATCGACGGAATCGAGATCGGCGGGCAGTTGCTCCTTGCCGATGAAGTCGGCCACCGCATGCACGACGGACCCGAAGCGCGTCGACGGCGGCCGCGGCGTCTCGGCCTTGGCCTCCTTCTCCAGGAACCAGGCCAGGGGGCACTGCAGCACGGATTCGAGGCCGCTGCCTGACAGCCCCACGGGCCGCTCGAGCGAGCGCACCGGGCCGGCACCCTCGGTCATGGGTCGAGTCGACCACCACTGCGATGGGTCGGCGAGAGGTACGCGCGCATGGCCACCGCTGTCGCGGACCTCCCCCAATGCAGCAAGACGCATGGCGGCAGCCTCGATGAGCTCGGGTGAGGATTGCGGATTGACGAGTACCTCGCGCAATTCGGCCACGAGGCCATCGAGAGATAGCCGGAATCGAGGACGTGCTGTGCACGCAATGGTCTCGACCGCGCCGGCCGCCTGGAGCTCGATGATGAAGCGGCTCGGACGATCTCCCTCGCCGGCCTTGGCGTCAATCGTCGCGATGGTGAGGTAACTGCGCGCACGCGTGCACGCAACGTAGAACAGGCGCCGTTCCTCCGCGAGGATCTCGGACGGACGAGCAGCGGCCCCTAACCCTTCCGGAGTTAGCTGCTCGGCCTGCAGCAGGGAGCCACGGGCGCGCAGATCGGGCCATAGACCCTCCTCGGCTCCGACCACCCAGACGGCATCCCATTCGAGACCCTTGGCCCGATGCACGGTGAGCAGGCGCACCGCATCACTGCGTGCCGCTCGCTCGGCGACCGGCTCGGCGGCGATGTGCTGATCGTCGAGTGAGGAGAGGAAGACATCGATGCCGACCATGCCGCCTCGCCGATCGGAGGCGCGCTCGGCAGTCTCGAACAGGGCCATGACCGCATCGAGATCGTGATCAGCCGTGCGCGAGCCGCGCAATGCCGCACCGCGAAGTCGCTGCGGCCAACCGTGGGCATGGCCACCGGGAATCTCGCCACACCACAGCGACCACAGGACTTCCTCGGGGCGCGAGCCGCCCGCCACCCGGAGGTGGGTGCGTCGCAGCAGAGTGCCGAACGCCTGCAGCTGGCGATCGATGCGCTCATCACCAATGGACGTGGACGTGGCATCACCGGTGATCAGGTCGACGAGGGTCGCCGCGAGGAGATCCTCGGAGGCAGGGACGGGCGTACCGGGATTCTCTGCGCGATAGCGCTGCCGGCGCATTCGCCCGATGCGGCGGATATCGGTGGCATCGAGACCGCACATCGGGCCGGAAAGCACGTCGAATGCGTCAGCCGGACGGATACGACGCGGATGTGCGCAGAGCCGCACGGCCTGCAGCAGTGCGGCAACTGCCGGCTCACTGCGCAGTGGAATCTCGTCGGCCGCCACCGCCACGGGGATGCCATCGGCGAGCAGCGCGCGTTGCACTGCGGCGAGCTGGCCGCCGGTCCGCACCAGCACCGCCATCTGCGACCACTCGAGACCCTTGCTGATGCTCATCTCGCGGATCTCCCGCGCAACATGAATCGCTCGCGAGGTCTCGCCGTCGTACGTGGTGACGCGCACGGGCGGAGTCTCGGCCGACTCAGCGGCGAGCTGCGGATTGCGATGCAGGCGCTGCTGCTCGACCGGGAGGCCGGCGTGCAGTCGGTCGCCGATCACCACGCGCGCGGCATCTCGAATCGCGCGACCGAAACGGCGGGTATTACGCAGCACGATGACCTCGGCCGGTGAGCCATCGGCATGAGTGAACTGGTGCGGGAACTCGAGGATGCCGCGAAGCTCGGCGCCGCGGAAGCCGTAGATGGCCTGATCGGGATCGCCGACGGCCACGACGGAGGTGCTCGGGCCGACAAGTGCCTCGAGGAATCGCACCTGCGCAGGGTCGGTGTCCTGGTATTCATCGACGTAAATCACGCGATACCGAGAGTGGTACTTCGCGGCAATCGATTCGATGTCGAGGCGATCGGTGGCGAGCTCGAGCAGCTCGCTATAGGTC
>JBPCSY010000244.1:0-14991 GCA_051006695.1 Candidatus Nanopelagicales bacterium | reverse complement strand
CGGGCGTGGGTCTCTCCGATGTTCTCTACGGCGTGTACGAACGCCGTCTCATGGCGCAGATCCCGCCGGAGCGGAGGCCTCGCCACGTAGGAGTGATCCTCGATGGCAACCGGCGCTGGGCTGAGGCGCAGGGTTCGTCCTCCTCGGCAGGTCACCGCGCGGGCGCCGCCAAGATCGTCGATTTCCTCGGCTGGTGCGATGAGGCCGGTGTCGAAGTGGTCACGTTGTGGCTGCTTTCCACGGACAATCTCAATCGGCCCGAGGCTGAGCTCACCGCACTGCTCGGCATCATCGAAGACACGGTCTCCGACCTCGTCGGCCAGGGCAAGTGGCGGCTTCATCCCGTGGGTGCCCTCGACATGCTGCCCGTGCAGACCCAGGCGTTGCTGAAGGAGGCCGAGCAGGCCACTGCCGGCATTGACGGCTCACTCGTCAACGTGGCGGTCGGCTATGGAGGACGCCGCGAGGTTGTCGACGCGGTGAAGGCACTGCTCAATGAGCATGCGACGGCCGGCACCACCCTCGATGAGCTCGCGCAGCTGATCGATGTCGATCACATCGCGCAGCATCTGTACACCAGCGGCCAGCCCGACCCCGATCTCGTGATCCGAACCTCAGGTGAGCAGCGGCTCTCCGGCTTCCTGCTCTGGCAGAGCGCGCACTCCGAGTTCTACTTCTGCGAGGCCTACTGGCCTGACTTCAGGCACGTTGACTTCCTGCGTGCCATGCGCGCATTCGCTGATCGCAATCGCCGCTACGGCACGTAACCAGAACGGCACCTCGTGCTCACTTTCACGAGCGGCGTGTCGAGGGTCGGCGAGGCAGAGGCCGTCCTAGCGTCAGGGCAGAGCCAGTAGCCGCTGACTCGTAACCGAGATTCGGGCCTACCCGACGGTGGGCCCTCAGGAGGCCCTCGTGCCCAAGGCAGACCGCCGCACTTACGTTCTCGATACGTCCGTTCTGCTGTCTGATCCGCGAGCACTCCTGCGGTTCGACGAGCATGACGTCGTCATCCCGGTTGTGGTGGTCACCGAGCTCGAGGCAAAACGCAGTCATCCCGAACTCGGCTACTTCGCGCGGCAGGCACTTCGCCTGCTGGATGAGCTGCGCATCGCACATGGCCGCATTGACGAGCCGATGTCAGTCGGCGATGCCGGCGGCACCGTGCACATCGAGCTCAATCACAGCGATCCGATGATCTTGCCCAGTGGCCTGCGCCTCGGTGACAACGACACTCGGATCCTGGCGGTCGCGCGCAACCTTGCGGCTGACGGACATGACGTCGTCCTCGTCAGCAAGGACCTCCCGATGCGTGTCAAGGCATCGGCTGCCGGCCTGACTGCCGAGGAGTACCGTGCCGAGCTCGTCGTTGCCTCCGGCTACACCGGCATTGTCGAGCTCGATGTCTCCTCGGAGACCATCGACACCATGTACGACGAGAGCAGCGTTGACGTCGATGCCGCGATCGACCTGCCCGTGAACACGGGCCTGGTGATGATGTCGGATCGCGGGAGTGCGCTCGGTCGAGTCACGGCTGACAAGCGCGTGCGGTTAGTGCGAGGTGATCGCGAGGCTTTCGGCATTCACGGTCGCAGTGCTGAGCAGCGCATCGCCCTTGACATTCTCATGGATCCCGAGATCGGCATCGTCTCGCTTGGCGGTCGTGCGGGCACCGGCAAGAGCGCGCTTGCGCTCTGCGCCGGTCTGGAAGCCGTGCTCGAGCGCGGCCAGCATCGCAAGGTGATGGTGTTCCGTCCGCTCTTCGCCGTCGGCGGCCAGGAGCTGGGTTACCTGCCGGGTAGTGAGCAGGAGAAAATGGGGCCCTGGGGGCAGGCGGTCTATGACACCCTCAGTGCCATCACCACCCAGGAGGTCGTCGAGGAGATCGTCGATCGCGGGATGCTCGAGGTTCTTCCGCTCACTCATATTCGCGGACGCTCTCTGCACGATGCCTTCGTCATCGTCGACGAGGCTCAGTCACTCGAGCGCAATGTGCTGCTGACCGTGCTCTCGCGTATCGGCAAGGACTCCCGGGTCGTGCTGACCCACGATGTCGCCCAGCGCGACAACCTCAGGGTGGGGCGGCATGACGGCGTGGTGGCAGTTGTCGAGAAGCTCAAGGGGCATCCGCTCTTCGCACATATCACCCTCACTCGTTCTGAGCGTTCGCCCATCGCGGCCCTGGTCACCGAGATGCTCGAGGATCTCCAGATCTGATCAGGACGCGTCCTTCGCGTGCTTGCGCTGCTGGAGGCGCCAGCCCCAGGGTTCGGAGAATCGCGCCAGTAAGGGTCCGGCAGTCGCGGTAATGAGCACGTAGGCCGCCACGAACGCCTGGAACTGCGGTGGAAGCACAGTCGAGGCGGCAGCAAGCCCGGCGATGACAATGCTGAACTCACCGCGCGAGCTCAGCAGCGCACCGGCGCGCAGTCGGCCGATTGCCGTGGCACCGATGGTTCGTGCGGCGTACCAGCCGGTGAGGTACTTGGTGGCAATGGTGATGACCGCGAGCACCAGGGCCGGCAGGAGAACTGCAGGCAGGTCGGCGGGGTCAGTCGAGAGCCCGAAGTAGGTGAAGAACACCGCGGCAAGTACCTCTCGCAGTGGGTCAAGTCGTCGACGAGCCGTCTCCGCAACCTCGCCCGTCAGGAGCAGCCCGACAAGAAAGGCCGCGACTGCTGGTGAGAAGGAGACGAGTCCGGCGAGACCGGCTGCCGCCACAGCGGCTCCGAATACGACGAGCAGGAGGCCGGTGGGGTTGGTGCCGGTGAACAGGCGAGTGCCCCACGATTCGCTGCGTATCGAGATCAGGAGCACTACAGCCACTACTGCGAGAGCTACCCCGGTCTTGATCAGGCCCGTCGCGAGCCCTGCGCCAGTGAGCACCACCGTGAGCACCGGCAGATACGGGGCCATGACGAGGTCTTCCATCACGAGGATGCTGACGACCGGGGCGGTCTCGGGATTGCGACGCCAGCGAAGGTCGCGCACGACCTGGGAGACGATTCCCGAGGAAGAGATGTAGGTGACACCGCCCAGCGCGAGGGCACCCGCCGCGCCCCAGCCGAGGACAAGTGCAGCCACGGCCCCGGGAATGAAATTCACGACGAGATCGACGAGACCGGAGCGTGACTGGCTCTTGGCGGTGGTGAGGATCTGCCTCCCCGAGTACTCCAGCCCCAAAAGCAAGAGGAGGAGAACCACCCCGAGCTCGGCGATCGTCGGGATGAAGGTGCCCTCGGTGTCGATGCCGACCAGGCCACCCTTGCCGACCAGCAGGCCGCCGAGAAGGTAGAACGGGACAGAGGAAACCCCCAGCCGGTGGGCAAACCTCGTGAGTAGTCCCAGCGCGAGTAGCAGCAGCCCGAACTCCAGGAAAAGGCGAGGCAGCTCGGGGTCACTCACGGCCGCCTGAATGCTCATGCCTTAATTGTCACAGATCATGGGAACTACGCTCTCCATGAATGTGACCACCGTCACTGCCGGCGGCATTTCCCCCTGGAATGTACGGGTGAATGACGGGAGATTTCCGATTTGTCCCTCAGCGTGAGGACGTGTGAGCACCTGAGTGAAGGTGACAGATCGGCGAATCTTAGGCACCGTAGGGGGGTGCTCAGCCGTTTGCAGTCCGTCACGGTGGCGGCGTTCACCCTTGGGGCCTTCGGCCTCGGTGCGGTGCTCGCCCCCGCGGCTGCAGGCGCGGAGGCAGATAGCGCCTCTACATCGGTGGCGACCCCGGCCCCTGCACCCTCAGTTGCGTCGTCGGATGCATCCTCGGATGCTCCGGCCACCCCTGCCGCATCGGATGCTCAGACAGTCAGCAGTAAGTCGCAGACCTCCACCGTCGAGCGCGAGCGCAACTATGCCCGCGGCCTCGGCCTGGCGAAGGATCGTTACGGCATTCGCCCGAGCCTGTATCGCGGTGGCTGGTATAGCGCTACCGCCGAGAAGCACCGCATCTGCATCGCCAAGCGCGAAAGCCACGGAAACTACAAGGCCGGCTCCAAGCGCAGCACCTATCAGGGCGCGTATCAAATGAATCGCGGGCTGGCTCGGGGAGCCACCTGGATGATGCAGCCCTCGGTCAAGAAGCAGTTCGGCGCGGAGGGCGTGCGTATCCTCGCGCAATTGCGCAAGACCCCGGTGGTCTCCTGGAATCGTTATTGGCAGGATCGCGCGTTCTTCACGATCTGGAGGGACGGCCGCGGCAAGAGCCATTGGAGCGGTCTGTGCTGGAAGTCCCCTGCTCAGATCAAGGCCGAGAAGATTGCTCACGCGAAGGCAGTAGCCAAGGCCAAAGCTCACGCGAAGGCCGTAGCGAAGGCCAAGGCAAAGGCTGCGGCAAAGAAGAAGGCCGCAGCGAAGAAGGCCGAGGCGAAGAAGAAGGCCTGGGCCAAGGCTCATCCCAAGGCGGCGGCCAAGGCGGAAGCCAAGAAGAAGGCGGCAGCTAAGGCGAAGGCCGCGGCGAAGAAGAAAGCCGAAGCCAAGAAGAAAGCAGCAGCCAAGAAGAAAGCCGCAGCGAAGAAGAAGCAGAAGCGCTAGCTACTGCTTCGGCGCTCCCACGCCGATCGACAGGATCGGCTTCATCGTTTCGGCGAAGAAGTCATTGCCCTTGTCGTCGACCACGATGAAAGCCGGGAAGTCGACAACCTCGATCTTCCACACTGCTTCCATGCCGAGCTCGGCGAAGTCGAGCACTTCGACCTTGGTGATGTTGTCCTGCGCGAGTCGAGCGGCCGGGCCGCCGATGCTGCCGAGGTAGAAGCCGCCGTTCTCCTGGCAGGCCTTGGTGACCGCATTGCTGCGATTTCCCTTGGCCAGCATGACCATGGAGCCACCGGCCTTCTGGAACTGATCGACGTAGGTATCCATGCGGCCCGCGGTGGTCGGCCCGAAGGAGCCGGAGGCGTAGCCCTCGGGCGTCTTGGCGGGGCCTGCGTAATAAACCGCGTGATCCTTGAAGTACTGCGGAATCTCCTCGCCGCGATCGAGCATTGCCTTGACGCGCGCATGCGCGAGATCGCGCGCGACGATCAGCGATCCCGTCAGCGAGACGCGAGTCTTCACCGGCAGCTTCGAGAGGGTGTTGCGGATGTCAGCCATCGGCTGATTGAGATTGATGGCGACGACATCGTCATCAAGATGATCGTCGGTGATCTCGGGCAGGTAGTGAGCCGGCTCGGTCTCGAGCTGCTCGAGGAAGACGCCTTCGGCAGTGATCTTCGCGAGTGCCTGGCGGTCGGCCGAGCACGAAACCGCGATCGCAACGGGGCATGATGCGCCATGACGCGGCAATCGGATCACGCGTACGTCGTGGCAGAAATACTTGCCACCGAACTGCGCACCGATGCCGAACTCCTGAGTCATCTTCCAGATCTCGGCTTCCATCTCGAGATCGCGGTAGGCGTGCCCATCAGTATCGCCATGCACCGGGAGGGAGTCGAGGTAGCGAGCGCTCGCGTACTTCGCGGTCTTGAGCGCGAACTCCGCGCTCGTGCCACCGACAACAACAGCAAGGTGGTACGGCGGGCAGGCTGCGGTGCCGAGTGATCGAAGCTTCTCGTCCAGGAAGCGAGCGAAGCTCGTGGGGTTCAACAGCGCTGCGGTCTCCTGGTAGAGGTAGCTCTTGTTCGCGCTGCCGCCGCCCTTGGCCATGAACAGGAACTCGTAGGACGCTTCGTGACCTGCATGCGTGTTGGCGTAGAGCTCGATCTGCGCAGGCAGGTTTGAGCCGGTATTGCGCTCCTCCCACATGCTGATCGGCGAGAGCTGCGAATACCGGAGGTTCAGCTTCTGGTAGGCATCGAAGATGCCACGTGACAGGTGCTCTTCGTCCTGGCCGGTGGTCCAGACGTTCTGGCCGCGCTTGCCCATCACGATCGCCGTGCCGGTGTCCTGGCACATCGGCAGGATGCCGCCCGCGGCGATATTCGCGTTCTTGAGCAGGTCGAGGGCCACGAAGCGGTCATTGGCCGAGGCCTCGGGATCCTTGAGGATCGTGGCCAGCTGGGCCAGGTGGCCGGGGCGCAGGAGGTGCTGGATGTCGTGAATCGCCTCGTAGGCCAGCAGGCGCAGCGCCTCCGGGCTGACCTGGAGAAAAGTGCGGCCTGCGGCCTCGACCGTCTCGACGCCCTCGGAGGTGATCAGGCGGTACGTGGTCTGGTCCGGGCCGAGCGGAAGCATGTCGGTGTACAGGAAGTCAGTCACCGCTCAAGCGTAGGTCTGCAGCACCACGCCCGATAGTCCGGCCCGTGTTCAGTTGGTCACGGTCAGGGGCTGTCGACGAGCCAGAGCGTGCCGTAGGCCGGCAGGCGCAGGGTTCTGCCGGTCAGGTTCACCGGGCTGCCGGTGATGAGATCTCGCATGCGGGTGGTGTCGAGGGGCCAGAGGGAATCGGCGGAGAGGTCGCGAGTGCTGCCGGCCATGTTGAACGCCTGCACGACGGTGCCGGCCGGATGACGACGGCGCAGCACCAGGATCGCCGAGTCGGAGCCGTGGAAGATCTCCGGGGGAGTTGCGGCGTGCAACGAATCGCAGTCCTTGCGAGCCTCGATCAGTTCGGTCAGCCCGCGCAGGAGCCGACCCGAGTAGTCGGAGGAGGTGCGGGATTTCTCCGCTCGGGACCAGTCCATGCCCGGACGATGCAGCCAGCGGTTGTCAGCAGCATGCTCGGGCTCGTCGACGAATGAGTAGGCGTTCAGCAGGCCGATCTCATCGCCCATGTAAATGAGCGGAATGCCGCCGAAGCCGAGCACGATCGCATAACCGCACAGCACCTTGTCGATCGCGAGGCTGAGGGCTGCCTCGTCCTTCGACTCGAGTGCGGACTCGATGCCCGCCAGGCTCGCGGCAGAGCCGGAGGTGCGGCGATCTCCGGTGAGCGGGTTGCTCTGGAAGTGAGCGCCGCGCGAGGGGCTGCCCTCGAACTCTCCTGCGTAGTACTCAGCGAGAAATGAGCGATGGCTTGCGCCGTCGAAGCCTTGGGCGTTGGCATCGCGATCATCGATCGCCCAGCCGATGTCATCGTGGCAGCGCAGATAGGTGCCCCAGGCAGTGGTGGAGGGAATCCGCGCGAAGCGATTAAGCGACGAAGTGAGCAACCGCGCGTCGTGCATCGCGAAAGCCGACCAGATCTGAACCATGAGCGAGTTGTGGTACGCCAGATCGGAGATCCGGCCGGCATGCTCGCCGACGCCTAGGTACTTCACCACATCATCGGGGCCGACGATGGCCTCGGCCTTGAAGATCAATGCCGGCGCGGCAATTCGTGCTGCTGCGCGCAGGGCCTGGGTTATCGAGTGAACTTCGGGTTCGCCCTGGCAGTTGGTGCCCATGCGCTTCCAGAGGAAGGCAATCGCATCAAGACGAAGGCAGTCGACGCCCTGGTTGGCGAGGAACAAGATGATGTCGGCGAACTCGCACAGCACATCGGGGTTCGCCCAGTTGAGATCCCACTGCCAGGTGTTGAATGTTGTCCAGACCCAGGCATTCAATGAGTCATCCCACGTGAAGTTGCCGGGGGCGAAGGCCGGGAACACCTCGGGCAACGTGTTCTCGTACTCATCTGGCAGCGTGCGATCGGGGTAAGTCAGGAAGTACTCGCGCTTGACTGCATCGCCCTGGCGTGCGGCTACGGCCCACGCATGTTCTTGCGCGACGTGGTTGAGCACGAGATCGAGGGTGAGTGCGATACCTGCCTCGTGCAGTGCCGTTGCGAGTTCGCGCAAGTTCTTCATCGTGCCGAGATCACTGCGCACCTTGCGGTAATCCATGACCGCGTAGCCACCGTCATTCGGCGCCGGCCGCGGCTCGAGCAACGGCATGAGGTGCAGGTAGGTAACGCCGAGATCACTCAGGTAATCGATATGCGACTTCACGGCCGCAAGAGTGCCGGCGAATCGATCGGCGTAGGCGACGTAGCCAAGTGCCTCGGGTCGCTGGAACCAGTCGGGTTGCAGTAGACGCTCCATGTCGCGCGCGCGAAGTTCCGTGCTGCGATCGCGATGGGCCTGTGCGATCAGCTCGACGAAGCGCGGCAATACCGTCTCGGCGTCGTACGCGCCGACCAGCCCATTCCAGAGATCCGGCCCCCAGCGATCGAATCGCGCCAGGAGGTCATCGACACCGGAGTCCTTGCGCAGGGCAGCAGCGAGCTGCGCACGTGCCTGCTGCAGTGCAGCGGCACCCTGGGAACTCAGGGAGATCATGGGGGTCCTTCACGATGTAAGCGGTGACATCTCACCGCATCATGCAGGGCAGGGGTGCTCCTGGCAAGTGCCGGAATGTCATCTGTTTCATACTGCCGTTACATGGCAAGCGGTTACTCGAAGTCGACCGCCGAATAGGACGAGAGCTTGTCGAGGGCATGCTCACTGCGCACCTCGCGAATGGTGCCGCTCTTGCTGCGCATCACGATCGAGTGCGTGGTCGGGCCATTGGGGGTGTAGCGGACTCCTTCGAGGAGTTCGCCGTCGGTGATGCCCGTGGCGCAGAAGAAGTTGTTGTCCCCCGTCACGAGGTCAGTCGTGGTGAGCACGCGCCCGAGCTCGTGACCGGCCTCGATCGCCTTAGCGCGCTCCGCCTCATCCTTGGGCCACAGCCGACCCTGGATCTCGCCGCCCATGCAGCTCATCGCGCAGGCGGCGATGATGCCCTCAGGGGTGCCTCCGATGCCGGCCAGTAGATCCACGCCGGTACCCGGACGGGCTGCCATGATCGCGCCGGCCACATCCCCGTCGGAGATGAACTTGATGCGCGCCCCGGCCTTGCGAATCTCGTCGGCCAGCTGGTCGTGGCGCGGGCGATCAAGAAGGCAGACAGTGAGGTCGGCGACTCGCTCGCTCTTCGCCTTCGCAATCTGCTCGAGGTTCCAGGCCATAGGTGCGGTGATGTCGATGACTCCGGCTGCCTGCGGACCGACCACGAGCTTTTCCATGTAGAAGACTGCACTGGGGTCGAACATCGCACCGCGCTCGGTCACTGCGATGACGGAAATGGCATTAGGCATGCCCTTGGCTGCCAAGGTGGTGCCGTCGATCGGGTCGACCGCCACGGCCGTGCGGGGCCCCGTGCCGTCGCCTACGCGCTCGCCGTTGAAGAGCATCGGGGCGTCGTCTTTCTCGCCCTCGCCGATGATGACCATGCCCTGCATGGAGACCGTGCCGATGAGCTGTCGCATGGCATTGACAGCGGCGCCATCGGCACCGTTCTTGTCGCCACGACCTACCCAGCGGGCGGCAGCCATGGCGGCGGCCTCCGTCACGCGAACGAGCTCAAGGGCGAGATTGCGATCGGGAACCTCCGGGGTGCGCTGCTGATCGTTCATAGTCCACCCACCGGATTCAGGAACCTCGTCATGCATGCACTTTAGTCGTGGCCCATGATGGAGTCGTGTCGTCCACCACTCCGCAGCCCACGGGTCGAAAGAACGCTCGCATGAGCCAGACCGTCGGTGACATGGTGCGATCACTCGCCGTGGTGCTGGCCTTCGTGGCGATCATCCTGATTATCACCTTGCGCCCGCAGCCGGATCCCATCAAGCGGGTCGAGGTCACCCCGATTCTCACCGTGGCGAGGGCCCAGGCGGGCTTCCCGGTGCTCATCGCCGGGGCAGGTGCATCGGAGTACGTGCCCACCAGCGTGCGCTGGGAACCGACCGCCGCAACCAAGCCGGCTCCTGTCTGGCACATCGGCTACGTGACTCCGGATGAGGAGTACGTCGAGATTTCCGAGTCGGCGGCTCCGAGCGAGATCTTCATTCCCGAGCAGACGGGCAAGGGCCTGCCCCTGGATCCCGTGGTGATCGATGGCACGACCTGGCAGCGGTACGAAAGCGAGCAGCGCCGATCCCTCGTGCGGGTGGAGCCCTCGGTCACGACTGTCGTCGCGGGCACCCTCGACTGGCCCGGGCTTCAGGCGGTTGCAGCCGGACTCTCGGCCTCCGCCACAGCCTGACGTGCGGAGTCGAGCAGGTCGGTGCATACCTTTGCCAGCGCCTCTCCGCGCTCCCAGAGTGCAACTGACTCCTCGAGGCTGATGCCGCCGGCCTCCAGTTTCGCGACGATTCCCACGAGTTCATCGCGCGCTGCCTCGTAGCCGTTGCCGGGATCCTTCGCCTTCGTCATGCGCTCACCGTATTCCCTGTCGCATTCATGAATTCGTGCGCGTGGCGGTGAACCGACCGCCGCTCACGCGAATATCGAGGGCCGAGTCGGCGTCGTCGGGAGTGCGAACGATGACGCCCGATGCATTCGTCACGATCGCGTAGCCGCGCTCCAGGGTTGCCGCAGGGGAGAGGGTGCGCACGCGTGCGGAGAGATGACCGATCTCGCTCTCGCGCGAGGTAATCGCATTCAGCACCACTGAGCGGCTGCGACGGCGTAGGTCGGTGATGCGCTGAGTCTCCCGATCTAGTTGACCGACGACCACGCGATGCGAACGTGCCCGGAGAGACGACACCAACTCTGTTTGCTCGGCGAGCGACGGCACGATGCGCTTGGCGGCATCGGTAGGCGTCGAGGCACGAAGGTCAGCGACGAAGTCGATCAGCGGGGCATCCTGCTCATGACCGATCGCGCTGACGACCGGTGTCGTGCACGCGGCAACCGCGCGTACGAGAGTCTCATTGCTGAAGGGCAGAAGATCCTCGACACTTCCACCACCGCGGGCGATCACGATGACGTCAACATCGGGGAGTGCGTCGAGCTCGTTGAGAGCCTCGCTGACGGCCGAGACCGCCTGGACTCCTTGCACCGCCACCTCACGCACCGCGAACTCAATGGAGGGCCAGCGCTCACGGGCGTTAACGAGAACATCGTGCATCGCGGCACTGTTGCGACCGCAGATCAATCCGACTCGACGGGGTAGGAAGGGCAGCGGCTTCTTGCGCTCCGCGGCGAACAGGCCTTCTGCGGTGAGTAGTTCGCGAAGCCGGGCCAGTTGAGCGAGGAGCTCGCCGAGACCAACGGCACGAATCTCCTTAGCACGCAGCGACAGTGTTCCGCGACCAGTCCAGAACTCAGGCTTGCCGAACACGATAATGCGCTGGCCTTCGGCGAGCGGTGGTTCGACAGCACCGATTACCGAGACATCGGCGACCACGGTGATCGACATGTCGACATCGGGGTCACGCAGTGTGAGATAGAGATTGCGTGCGCCGGGTCGACGACGGAACTCCGCGACCTGGCCGTCAACCCAGATGCCACCGAGGCGACCAATCCAGTCAGCGAGCAGTCGCGACACCGTGCGAACAGCGGCCGGACTCTCGGCACTTGTCTCCAGTGCCACGTCTAGGCCTGCTTGGGCATGCGGGAGGAGTAGTCCCATGACGAGACGCTGAGGTCGGTAATGCGAATCACTACTTCACTGTCGAGACGCGAGAGCAACCACGAGCTGAAATCAGTGGGCTCGGAGCCGAGGTACTTCTCGACGAGTCGGGGGAGCACGTCACCTGCCGTGCCTTGCTCAATGCGTGCGCGGCCCTTGCCGCGCACGCCGCGGTACGGCGGAGCATCAGCCGAGATCTCGAAGCCCACGTGATTGTCGCGTTCAAGCCGCTTGGCCAGTACCGAGTCATGCTGGGTGCAGCACAGCAGCTCATCGTTGTCGAACAGGAACCACAGCGATTGCACGAGAGGGAAGTGCTTGCCGACGCTGGCCAGGCGAATCGGGAGCGTCGCCCCCGCCAGGTACTCGGCGATGGCGTCGGGGCTCCAGGGGCCGGAGCGAACGGTGGGCATAGCTGCATTCTCGTGCAGGGGCCTGACTGCGGGCGAGTCGAATGGCGAGATACCGCCTACGATTGAGGCATGCCGAACTCGAAGAAGGTCCTGCTGGCTGCCCCGCGCGGTTACTGCGCCGGTGTCGACCGTGCGGTCGTGACCGTCGAGAAGGCCCTCGAGCTCTATGGCGCCCCCGTATACGTGCGCAAGCAGATCGTCCACAACAAGTACGTGGTCGAGACCCTCGAGAAGCGCGGAGCGATCTTCGTCGATGAGGTCGAGGAGGTCCCTGAGGGCTCCACCGTCGTGTTCTCCGCCCACGGCGTTGCACCGATCGTGCACGAGGATTCCGCGAGCCGCAATCTCAATGCCATCGATGCCACCTGCCCGCTTGTCACCAAGGTGCACGCTGAAGCCAAGCGGTTTGCGTCCGAGGGTTACGAGATCATCCTGATCGGCCATGAAGGTCACGAAGAGGTTGTCGGCACGATGGGCGAGGCGCCTGATGTCATGACCCTCGTGGACGGTCCGTCGCATGCGGTTGATGTCGAGATCAGGAATCCCGAGAAGCTCATCTGGCTCTCGCAGACCACGCTCTCCGTCGACGAGACCCTTCAGACGGTTGATGCGCTCAAGGAGCGCTTCCCGCATCTGATCAGTCCGCCCAGTGACGACATCTGCTACGCGACCCAGAACCGCCAGGGCGCGGTCAAGACGATCGCGCCTCAGTGCGATGTCGTGATCGTCGTGGGCTCGGGCAACTCCTCGAACTCAGTGCGTCTCGTCGAGGTTGCGCTCGAGGCAGGCGCCAAGGCGTCCTATCGCGTCGACTATGCGGCCGAGCTTGATGAGGCCTGGGTCGAGGGCGCCACGACTGTCGGTCTCACTAGTGGCGCATCTGTGCCCGAGATCCTTGTCGAAGAGGTCATCGAGTGGCTCGCGGTTCGCGGCTTCGGCGATCTCGAGGAAGTCAGCACTGCCGAGGAACATCTCGTGTTCGCACTGCCGCCGGAACTTCGGCGCAGTATGAAGGCTGCCAAGCAGTAGTCAGCGGTTGAACTAGCCGCGCGAGCGCGAGCGGCGCACGATCATCACGATGAGAGCGATGATCACGGATGCAAAGATCCAGAGCCAGTTGTTCGCGAACGTGAAGAAGAAGGCGACACCACGCGAGGTCAGCGACGTGCCGGAATTCCCGAGATTGAGCTGGCCGACAGTGAGCGCGGCGATCAGCATTGCAATAGGTGCTGCGAGAACCGGCACGATCGCATCCTGAACCTGCACTCGCAGCGCAGCGATCACAGTCGCAATCAGCAGGAAGACCCCGGTGAGTGAACCGAGCCCCTCGCCGAAGGCGAAAGCATCGATCAGGCCCGCGACGAGAGTCACGACGATCACGAACAGATAAGCAGCCATCGAGGTGAAGCCTCCGCCGATTGAGGGAATGCGCGGAAGTTCGCGACGTGATGTGCGCGTGCCCTCGGCCTCGTACCCGACCGGCGGCAGCAATGCCGCAGCGGGCGCTGCAGCGGAGTTGATGGGGATCGGAGCGCCCGACTCCGCGCGCGCTGGCGCAGGTGCGGAAGGTGCAGCAGCAGGGGTCAGCGTGCGAAGTTTCGAGGCCTGATCAGGGCGAATGGCGATGATCGCGGTCGCCGACTCGGCGCGTGAGCTGCGGAACAGGCGGCCGGTGTCACTGGGTTCTCGGGGTGCGGCAGGTGCGGCGACAACCGGCTCGGCCACGACCGGTGCCACGACCTCGATGACCTCTTCCTTCGCCACGATGTTTTCTGCCGCAAAGGGCTCATCGGCCACGAGCTCGATGGCGACAGAATCCTCGAACGCCGGCTCGGGTGCCTCGTAGACAGGAGCAGGCACGGGCTCATCGGGCTCATCGGGACGGAATAAGGCCGCGTAGGCCTCGTCCTTCGCCGGATCCAGGGGATCGTCCCAATTGCTCACAATCCCTAACGGTACTCAACCGAGTGCCGGTCGGATGCGGGCCACGCCTAGGATTTGGCGTTGTGGCTCTTACTATCGGAATCGTCGGTCTCCCCAATGTCGGCAAGTCGACGCTCTTCAATGCGCTGACCAAGAACGACGTGCTCGCCGCGAACTACCCGTTCGCGACCATCGAGCCCAACACCGGAGTCGTGGGCGTGCCTGACTCTCGTCTCGGCGAGCTGGCCAAGATCTTCGGCTCCGAGCGCGAGCTTCCGGCTTCGGTGACCTTCGTCGACATCGCCGGCATCGTGAAGGGCGCGAGCGAGGGTGCCGGTCTCGGAAACAAGTTCCTTGCCAACATTCGCGAGTCCGATGCAATCTGCCAGGTGCTGCGCGCATTCAAGGACGACGACGTCGTGCATGTCGAGGGCCGCGTCTCGCCGGCGGAAGACATGGAGACCATCAACACCGAGCTGATCCTCGCTGACATGCAGACCCTTGAGAAGGCGATCCCGCGCATTCAGAAGGAAGCGCGCACCGACAAGACCAAGGGTGCTCAACTCGCTGCTGCCGAAGAAGCGCAGAAGGTTCTCAACGAGGGCCGCACGATCTTCGCCGCCGGTCTTGATCACGAGCCGCTGCGCGAGCTCTTCCTGCTCACCGCCAAGCCCTTCCTCTATGTCGTCAACGTAGATGAGGACGAACTCGGTGACGAGGCCTTCAAGGAAGCCATGCGCAATCTCGTGGCACCTGCCGACATCGTCTTCCTCGATGCCAAGCTCGAGGCCGAGTTGGTCGAACTCGATGAGGCCGAGGCACTCGAGCTACTGCAGTCAGTCGGCCAGCAGGAGTCGGGCCTCAATGCCCTCGCTCGCGTCGGCTTCGCGACTCTTGGCCTGCAGACGTATCTGACCGCAGGCCCTAAAGAAGCACGTGCCTGGACCATCCCGATCGGTGCCACCGCACCGGAGGCAGCCGGCGTGATTCACACCGACTTCCAGAAGGGTTTCATCAAGGCCGAGGTTGTCTCCTTCGATGACCTCATCGCCAATGGCTCCATGGCCGAGGCCAAGGCCAAGGGCAAGGTGCGCATGGAGGGCAAGGACTACGTCATGGCTGACGGCGACGTAGTCGAGTTCCGCTTCAACGTCTGATCCTGCCCACGCAGCACTGGGATTCCTCACCGTTGCTTGCCTGTCAGGTCACGGTGGTGTGAACTACCCATCTTGACTCCACGACTCGAGATCTCTCGTGACATCGCAGCATCCCCCGAGCAGGTGTACGCGGCCATCTCCGACGTGACCCGCATGGGTGAATGGTCCGAGGA
>JBPCSY010000243.1:0-2550 GCA_051006695.1 Candidatus Nanopelagicales bacterium | reverse complement strand
CGTCCTCGGCGCCACGGCACTGATCGCCTTTTCCCCGATGATCTCCCGGTGGCTTCGCTCACGCGACACCACCGACACTCGGCTGCCACGGCCTCTGTGGCCGTGGAGCGGGCTCGTGGGCGTGTACTCAGGCTACTTCGGTGCCGGTCAGGGGATCGTCTTGCTCGCTCTCTTCGGCATTCGGTATGACACGGACATTCAGCGAGCCAATGCCGCCAAGAATGCCTTTGCGGCCACGGCAAATCTCGTGGCTGCCTTGGTGTTCCTCGTAACCGGTCATGTTGATATCGCCGTGGCGGCTTGCGTTGCGCTCGGCGCCATCCCCGGCGGATTTGTGGGTGGACTCTGGGCCCGTCGACTGCCGGACGCCATCCTTCGCGGACTCGTGATAGCCGTCGGCGTCGCAGCGACGATTTACCTGTTCGGCTTCCGTTAGTCTCGCGTCAACGGAGGAGACAGGTGAAACGAGCGTTGCTGATAGCCCTGGCGGTGGTCATCGTGATCGCCGGCGTGGTGCTCCTTGCGATCTCGGCCTGGATCTACGCCGCCTTCGGCAATGATGGCGTTGCCACCGCCTCACTTGGCAGAATTGCGTCAGCACCCTCGTCCTCTGCGATCGTCATAGACGTCGACGCCGCTCGTGTGCGTCTTCCTGTGTTGCCAGTTCACGGGAGCACCACACTTCACCTCGAGGCCGTTAACGGGGAGCAGATTCTCGCGGGGTCCCACGACGCCGCTTCCGTGGACGCGTTCATCGGTACGAGGGACATCGACGTCGCCTATCGATCACATGGAACGTGGTCTCTCGCGCATGTGCCGGGAGTCACTGCTGCGGAGCCCTGGAATTCCCCACCGGCGTGGCTGACCCAGGGATCTGCAATCGAGATTGGCGTCAGTGACGACCAGACTGTGGCTATTGCCAACGCCTCGGGTGCGACAGGAGTCAATGTCGACGCAGCCCTCCGGTATTCGGCTCCGCGCGCCCCGCAGGCTGCCCTCGTGCTCTCCGTCAGTGCTGCCGTCCTGATGCTGGCCGGACTCGCGCTCGCCTTCAGCGCAATCCGGCTCATGAGACGGAGGCCCGATGACCTCAGCACGTGATCGCATCTGGACCATTCCCAACCTGATGAGCTTTGCCCGCCTACTTGGCGTGCCCGTGTTCCTCTGGCTTCTCCTCGTCGAGCAGGCCGACGGTTGGGCCTTTGTCCTTCTGGTGTTGGCAGGTATCAGCGACTGGCTCGACGGAGCCGTGGCACGCGCCACCGGCCAAATGAGTCGTCTGGGCGAGCTGCTGGATCCACTGGCCGATCGGCTGTACATCGCCGCAACTGTCATCGGACTTGCCGTCCGGGGCATCATCCCGTGGTGGCTGGTCATTGCCCTGGCTGCACGCGATGTCATGCTCCTCGGCTTACTGCCCTATTTACGCCGTCGCGGTCTGCTCGCCCTGCCTGTCACCCTGGTCGGAAAGGCCGCCACGTTCTGCCTGCTGTGGGGTTTCCCCTTCCTGCTGCTCTCCACGATGACAGGCGCCATCGGAACATGGGCTTCAGCCTTGGGCTGGGCCTTCTCCGCATGGGGAGTGGGTCTGTATTGGTGGGCCGGAATCTCATACATCGCCATCGCCCGATCCCTCGGCTCCGGCAGCCAGGGCGGGGCAGGCACCGTGCGTTAGAGTTCCCTCACGACGAGATGACTGGAGTGTTGATGTACCCCGAGGATCTTCGCTACACGGCTGAGCACGAGTGGGTCCGCTCCGGCGTCGACGGCAGCGTGCGTATTGGCATCACCCACTACGCGCAGGATTCCCTGGGCGACATCGTCTACGTCTCAGCGCCTGCGGTGGGCGAGCCGGTGAGCGGCGGCGAAACCTGCGGAGAAGTCGAGTCGACCAAGAGCGTCAGTGACATCTACGCGCCGGTCAGCGGCGAGGTTGTGGCCCGCAATGATGCACTCGACGCGAGTCCAGAGTTGATGAATTCCGATCCGTACGGCGAGGGGTGGCTCATCGAAGTTCGTCCCTCCGACGTCAGTGATCTCGAAGGGCTCATGACCGCAGCCGCTTACCGGGAATTGGTCGAGAAGGGCCACTGATCATGTCCACGTGCCAGCAGTGCGGTCATGCTCTTGAGGCTGACGATCACTTCTGCGCGGGCTGTGGACGTCCGATCGATGCTCTCGACCACACGGGGTCGATGACCTCGATCATCATGAAGCCAGCCGACCCATCGGGCCCGATGACCGCTGTGGGCACCGGCACGAGCAGCGGGCTTCCTCGCGGATCAGCGATCCTCGTCGTCCGTCGAGGCCCCGGTGAGGGTACGGAGTACCCACTGACACCTGGTTCGAACACTGTGGCAATCGGCCGCACGCCTGAGTCGGATGTCTTCCTCGACGACATCACTGTGAGTCGTCGGCATGCCGAGCTTCGTCACGGCGCCGAAGGTTGGAGCGTGCGTGATGCCGGCAGCCTCAATGGCACCTACGTCAATCGCAAGCGCGTGGACGACGTACGACTGGTCGGTGGTGACGAGCTCCAGATCGGCAAGT
>JBPCSY010000242.1:0-7206 GCA_051006695.1 Candidatus Nanopelagicales bacterium | reverse complement strand
CCTCAGTGCTGGTGTTGAAATTGACTCGCGGAGATATCACGCACGAAACCGTGCGGTGACACGCGAGTGCGCTGGGGACTTCCGTCAGCGAGAGGACGAATCAGTGCGCTCGCGAAGCGGGTCAGTGACGCCGTCCCAGTTCTCATGCGCTGACCGCACGGTCTCGAAGAAGGCAGCCACGCGATCACTGCGTCCATACAGCTCGGTGAATCCGCCGATTGCTGCACGAGTGTCGATGTAGATCGCCGGCTGACTGGTGAGCATCGATCCGGCGATCTCGAATCCGGCAACGGTGTAGCGTGCAACTTGGCCGGCGAGCTCCTCGGGGGGCACGAGTGCGCATACGTGGTGGAAGCCGCCTTCACCCGGTGCATACGTGTCGCGGTAGATCGACTCCCCCGGGTCGCTCTGCGCGATCAGTTGAATCTGTGCGGGACCGGCCTGGCCGAACGCGTAGTGAACACGCGTCTCGCTCGGCTTGCCGCGATACGTCAGCTCATTACCGAGGTAATTGCGCAGCACGTAGAACGGGCCTGCGCCCATCACCTCAACCCAATGGCGAATGCCCTCGTCGAGATCAGGCACCACATAGGCGTACTGCAGGATCGGATGCTGCAGCAGCGGGCCGTTCATAGCGAGCTCGACTTACTGCGCGTGCGAATCGGGTCGGTGACGCCATCCCAGTTCTCATGCGCCTCGCGGATGGTGCGGAAGAGTTCATCGATGTCGTCATTGAAGCCGTGCAGCTCGACGAAGCAGTCGAGCGTGGAGCGGCAATCGAAGTAGGCCACGGGCACGTACGACATCAGCCCGCTCGCCACCGGATACCCCGCGGCTTCGAAGCGGGCAATCTCCGCAGGCATGTCGACAGCAGGCACGAGCACGCCCACGTGATGGAAGCCGCCCTCACCATCGCCGTACATATCGCGATAGATCGACGTGCCCGGCTCGTCATGCGCGATGAGCTGGATCTGCGCAGGGCCGGCCTGACCGAAGGCGTAATGAACGCGCGTGGTGCTGGGCTCACCGCGATAGGTGAGCTCGCGACCGAGATGGCTCTTGCTGACGAAGAACGGGCCGGCGCCCATCACCTCGACCCAGTGGCGAATGCCCTCCTCCAGATCAGGCACGACATACGCGTACTGCACGATCGGATAGCGAATCAGCGGCTCGTTCATGTGTGTCCTTGACCCTTTAATCCTCGAGCAGTGAAGCGAGAGCGTACGCCTGCTTGGTGGCGAACAGCAGGCGTCTGGGAGCGAAGGCATCACCGAGCAGGTGCAGGCGCGGGTGTCGGCCCTTCAACTCCTCGTACAGCGAGGCCTCCGGCACGCCACCGCAGGCGAGCACCACTGAGTCGATGTCACCGATCAGTTCAGTGCGACCGGAGTAGGAGTGACGTACCTGCACGCCTTCGTCCTTGATGGCTGTCACGATCTCCGTGTACCGCAGCTTCACGCCGGCATTGTCGAGACGGGCGAGGATGCCGCCGATGATGTAGCGAGTGAGCAGTGGTGCGGGGCCGTTCGTGGCATAGACGACCGTGACGTCATGGCCGGCGGTCGCAAGGAAGTCCGCCACTGCGAGCGGGGGCATGTGATCGTCCTGGGCGACAACAAGCACACGCTTACCAGGCGTGACCGTGCCGTCGAGTACCTCGCGCATGTCGTGCACATTCGCGCGATCAAGGCCCGCAATGTCGGGGTACCTCGGATTCGCGCCCGTGGCAATGAGCACGACATCGGCCTCGGTATTCATGACCGCATCCACCGTGGCCATGTGCCCTGTGCACACGTTCACGCCGACCCGGTCGAGACGGCGTTCCTGCCATGCCAGGTAATCGGAGTAGCCCTCATAGGTCGGCGCATTCACGGCAGTGCTCAGCTGGCCGCCGAGGTGATCGGACTTCTCCCAGATGTCGACGCGATGACCGCGCTCGGCAGCCAGTGCGGCAACCTCCATGCCTGCCGGCCCGCCGCCAATGACGAGCACATGGCGAGAGGTGCGCGCAGGTACCGGCCAGGTCTCCTTGACCTCCGTGCCCACATGCGGGTTGACCGAGCAACTGAGGTTGAGCTTCTCGGCCAGCGATGCACTGATGCAATCACCGCAGCCCGTGCACGGGCGGATCTCGTTAGCGCGACCTTCCGACGCCTTGCGCACCCATTCGGCATCAGCGATCACCGCACGTGCCAGGCCGACGACCGCGGCATTGCCCTTCGCAATGATCGCCTCGGCGAGCTCCGGTGTCGTGACACGACCGGAGTACGCGACGGGCAGTGTCAGTGCGCGTGCGAACTCACCCGACATGTCAGCCCACTCGCCCGGCGCGTAGGAGTGAGGCTGGATGTAGCTGGGGTTCCCCCAGTTGCTGCCCACCACAAGGCTGACGAAATCGATGAGGCCTGACGCCTCCAGGTACTGCGCGATCTCGATGCCGCCGGCGAGGTCGTAACCGCCAGGCATCTCCTCGAACATGTTCAGGCGTACGCCGATGGTGAAGGAGTCACCGGTGAGCTCGCGCGAGGCGCGAAGGATCTCCATGACGATGCGCATGCGGTTCACGAATGTGCCGCCGTGTTCGTCATCACGTCGATTCGTGAGAGGCGACATGAACCACTCGAGGATGTCGTCGTGGTTGAGATGGAACTCGACACCGTCGGCGCCGGCCGCCTGCGCCTCACCGGCGCTCCAGGAGAACTCTCTGACGTACCAGGCGACTTCCTCGCGAGTGAGCGCGTGCGGCACCGCATTGAGCATCGGCGTGCTCAGCACGGATGACGGCGCATTGGGCAGCCCGCCCTGGCTGACCAGCTGGATGGTGAGCTTCGAGCCGGCGCCATGGATCGCCTCGGTGAGCTGGCCGATGCGGTCACGAAAGTGCGGAAGTCGGATGTAGCCCTTGGTGCGAGCACCGACGCCCACGGGGTCGAAGCCCGGCACGAACAGGTTGTCGATGTGGCCCGTGACAGTGTCGAACCACGCCACCCCCGACTCGGCCCGCGCTCGGATATAGGCGACGTGCTGGTCGGCCTGCTCCTGGGTCCCCCACAACGGCCCCATCAGGGCGGTGTGCGGGGGCACCATCACCCGGTTTCTCAGCTCCATCGAGCCGATGCGCACAGGCGAGAAGAGATTCGGGTAGTCAGTCACGCAGCCCTCACGAATTTCTCTCGGCAGACAGCCGAGTTGTCTAGATGAATTCTAGACGTCAGCGGCGTCCTGCGAGGGAAGTTCGCTCGGAGGAGGTGCGCAAAAACGAGAAACAGCCCGAAAGCACGGGACCACTCCGGCTAGAGGAGGGTGACCGCTCCCGTCGATCCGTCGACCTCGACCATGGCTCCATCGGGAATGCGCTTGGTCACGCCCTCCAGACCGGCCACGCACGGGATACCCAGCTCACGACTGACGATCATCGCGTGGCTGCTGAGCGCGCCCACCCCGACCACGACCGCACTGGCGACCACGAAGAGCGGGGTCCACGACGGGTCGGTCTGCGGGGCGATGAGCACGTCACCGGGCTCGAAGTCGGCGATCTGTCCGGGATCGAGAATGATGCGTGCGCGACCGCGGGCAACACCGGAGGAAGCCGGCGTGCCGGTGAGCACGTCGCCCGTCTTGGCCACGTCGAATGACACATCGGTCTTGCGCGGGAGCTCCGACAGCTTCTTCATCGGCTTGCCGGCCTCGAGGAACAGCGGGATCTCGACGTCGAAGAGTGCACGCCATTCGTTCTCGCGCTGGGCGAGCTTCTCGGTCATGCGAGAAGGCCCGTAGACGAGCATCTCAAGTTCTTCGTTGAGCGCCATGAAGATCTGCGAGGCATCGGAGAGATGACCCTGAGCCGCCAGGCGACCACCGAACTCGAGCATCGCAGCTCGAGCCTCGTTGATGACCTTGATGCAGTTCGACTTCGCGAGCTCACGCCAGCCGGCGAAGCGGCGAGCGGAGTCAACACCCATGCGAAGAGTTGCGAGAGCCTCGTCAGCACCGGCGAGCGATGCAGTGACCTGGGCGTAGGCACGCTCAGAGCGCTCTGAGCTCTCGGCGCGACGTGCCGCCGGCGAGGCTGAGTCGTCAAGCTGGCGCATGCGATCGAGCAGTGACAGCGCGAGCTCGGGCTTGGTCTCCCACGAGTCGGCGCCCATGTCCCATTCGGACGGGCCGCGGTAGCCGAACTCGCGGATGAATGCAGCGAAGTGCTGGGCGAAATCGGGATGATGCGCACGCAGGCGCTCGTTGAGGCCCTCGATTCCCTCGTCGAAGGCCTTAGTCAGCGGTGCACTGGCACGCACCAGGCGCGACATGTCCCACAGGGCGTACGACGGCATCGCCGAGACGACGTCGCCGGCGGGGCCCGTGATGTCGACGACGTTCACCGGGTTGTCGGGGCCGAGGATGCTCATGACGACAGCCGGGCCAATCGCAGCCTGCGAGCCGGCGACAACCTCACCACGCCACATCAGGCGCGAGTACGGCATCATCGAACGGGCATAGGCCACGAGTGCCGCATTGGTCAGGGTCGAGAAGTCCGGACGGCTGGCACGCAGACCGTCGGCAATGCGGGTCTCCTCGTCGAGCTCGGGGAAGGTCGACGTCGTCAGAGTCCAGGTGGTGCGATCGGCGATCTTCTGGCTCAGCTCGGGATTGATGTCGGTGGGGAGATCCTTGTGCAGCGGCGCATCGGGGTGGCTTCCGAAGAAGGCTGCGTCGATGCCCTCCCAGCCGATGCCACTGCGGATGCCCACGAGGCGCGCCATCGTGACGTTCACGTAGAGGTAGCCGTAGCAGAAGGCACCGAAGGGCCAGGCCTCGTTCTCGATGGCCTCAACAGCGGTGGCCGAGCCCAGCTCGGCATAGGCCAGCGAGCCGCCCGGGAACATCTCCGGATTCCAGAACATGCTGGCACCCAGCGGCGTGATCGGGTCAGGTAGCACATCGTTGGCGTTGAACCGGGTGTACACCGGGAATTGGGTGGCCAGGCCGGTGTCGATGCACCACTTCTCGTCAGACATTCCGTGCTCCATTACTCGTAGGTGTGCCGAAGTCTAAGCACGCGGCTCCGAGACCGCAGGGAAAGGGAGAAGGGGCCCGGTCGCCTCAGCGTCCGAGCCCCTCATTCCCCCGTGGTCTTTGGTGCGTGCCCTACGCGATCCACTCGTCGAGCACGCTGTGGAAGTGGCGGATCTTGGTCTCCTGGTACTCCGCGAAGGTGACCTCCTGGAGCGAGTCGGATTCCAGGCCTCGCTGGACCATCGGCATGTTGTAGCCGTCCTGGTTGAACACCCGGGTCAGCAGGCCGAGCTCCGGAGCGTCTGTCCAGTCGTCGTCGACACCCAGCATGTGCATCTTTGCCCCACGCGGCCGCTCGTCACCCTCGTAGGGGCTCAGGATCATGCACTCCATGATGCACATCGACGGATCATTGCCGTACGGGCGGAATCGGTAGAGCGTGCGGTTGTACGAGCCCCACGGATGCAGGTTCGGGAACAGTGTGTAGACCATGCTGTCGAGCATCTCCGCGTCCGAGAGCTCCTGCGCCGCCTCGCCGAGCTCGTTCTGCAGGTGGTTGCGGCGATTGTTCGCGATGTGCACGCGAGCCGTGATCTCATCCGGAATCTCATTCACCGGCTGATCGAGATTGCGATCAGTGAGCGCGTCGAACATCTCCTGCTCAGTGGGCTGCCAGTTCAGGTGCGGGCTCGGCACCGCATTCGGAGTGATCGCACGCGAGAAGTTCCCAAAGGTGTCGTAAGTCGCGACGAGATCGCCGATGCCGGGAAGCAGTTGCGAATGAGTGGCCACCACGTGCCAGGACTCCATGAAGGCTTCCTGCGCGACCTTCCAGTTGCAGCGCAGCACCTTGGCTACGTGCACCTGCTTGAACCGCTTCTCCAGCGGCCACTTCTCGAACTGCTTGGGCATCTCGCCGAGGAAGTCGAGCAGGGGCTCGCAGTCAGGGTCGAGGTTGATGAAGACGAACCCGCCCCAGGTGTCGACCTTGACGCCTTTGAGCGTCCAGTCGTCACCCACCTGCGGGAAATCCCACTTGCAGGGCATGTTGCGCAGGGTGCCGTCGATATTCCAACTGATGCCGTGGAACTGGCACTGGAAGTTGTCGACGATGCCGTCGACCTCCTTGAGCGTGCGACCTCGATGCAGGCAGACATTGCGATGAGCCTTGATGCTGCCGTCTGCCTGGCGAACGATGATGACGGAGATACCGGCGATGTCGTAGATGACGTACTCACCCTTGGTGGGGATGTCTTCCTCGCGGCAGGCCATCTGCCAGACCTTCTTCCACACCTTCTCGACTTCGAGATCGTGGAACTCGCGCGAGGTGTAGCGCGAGGCGGGCACTGTCATCGACGCCTCAGGGAACGGACTCTTGATCCGATAGACGTCAGGCACCGTGCGCGAATCACGATCGAGAACATCCATGTACATCTGGTACTGATCGTCCGCGGAGAGCGGGCTGGTCAGGTGCGGCAGCGTGGCGGTCATGCGCTCTTCTCCTTCTGCTCAGCGGGGAAGTCCTTGGGATTGCCCGGCGTGCCTGTCGGAAGCTGCGGGCCGGCCAGCCAACCGCAGAGGTGGATGTCGACCGAGTACAGATCTCCCTCGACCCGGTGGCCTTCTGACGTGAAGACACCATGGCGATCACCCTGCGTCACGTCGACGAGGCCATCGGGCCTCACGTCATAGATCGCCCCACTCAGGGGGTGCTTTCGAGTGCGCATCCGTCCTCCGCCCTTAGATCCTGTAGCGAATCTAAAGTAAGTAGCAGAGGGGATCAGAGGGCCTTTGGTCCCGTGCCCGCAGCCCAATGTCACCAGAAAGGACGAATGGCCGGCACCCCGTCGGGTACCGGCCATTCGCGTTCGTGGGTTAGAGCGAGCCGCCGGCGAACCAGCGCTCCATGCGCTCCTTGTTGTTCAGCGTGACGGGCTCGAGCAGGAAGCCCGAGGGTGAACGCACGTAGGTGAAGGAGCCGTAGCCATCCTCCGGTGCCTTCTGGGCCGCGACAAGCTCCCAGCCCTGGTTGATCAGGGAATCGGTGAGCGCGGGCACGTCGCACCAGACGCCGGCGTGATGGAGATGGCCTGCACCCTCGTGATCCCAGACGGTTCCGGCCACACCCTGGATCAGCTCGACGCGCTGCGGGCCCTCAGTGGAGTACGCGAAAGTCAGTGGGCAGGTGAAGGC
>JBPCSY010000241.1:0-3458 GCA_051006695.1 Candidatus Nanopelagicales bacterium | reverse complement strand
GGCTGACGCTGGTTGCGATCCATATTGTCGGGATCAACGTGACGGGCGTCTCGGTCAACCCGGCGCGCTCTCTCGGCCCGGCGCTCGTCGGCGTGGGGACCAATCCGGGCGCACTCGGGCAGGTCTGGCTGTTCATCGTCGCACCGCTGGTCGGCGCGCTCGTGGCCGTGATCGCCTGGAAGCTCATCAAGAGCGATGACGAAATGCCGGAGAAGCTGGTGGCCGGCGCCGAGCGCGAGTAATCACGCATCCTCGGATCGACCCGGGTGCCCGGCTGATCGCTCAGCCGGCGCCCGGGTCGAGTCGTAGGAGGTCCTCCATCGACTCACGACGCAGCACCACCGTGGCCGTGCCGTCGCTCACGGACACGACTGCCGGCTTGGGCAAGTGGTTGTAATTGGAGGCCATTGACCGGCAGTAGGCGCCGGTCGCAGCAACGGCGAGGAGATCACTGGCCACGATGTCGTCAGGGAGCATCGCATCGCGCACGACGATATCGCCGGATTCGCAGTGCTTGCCCACCACTCTCGAGAGACGCACGGGCGCCGTGGAATTACGCGACGCCAACGCCACCGAGTACTCCGCGTCGTAGAGCGCCGTGCGAATGTTGTCGCTCATGCCACCGTCGACCGCGACATACGAACGGTGACCACCGTCTTCGAGCTCGACCTGCTTCACCGTGCCGACTTCGTAGATCGTGATGCCGGCCGGGCCGACGATCGCGCGCCCCGGCTCGAAAGCCAGGGCTGGCGTCGCGATACCGGCATTCGCGCACTCCTGGGCGACGATATCGCCGATCTGGGCAGCCATCACGGGGATGTCGAGAGGATCATCGCCCGGCGTATAGGCGATGCCCATTCCGCCGCCGAGATTCAGATGAGCGACTTCAATGTCGAGGTCATCCCACACTCGCTTGGCCAACGACACGATGCGCTCAGCTGCGACCTCGAAGCCACGGGCATCGAAGATCTGCGAGCCGATGTGCGAGTGCAAGCCCAGGAAGTTCAGCGACGGCAACGTGTTGATGCGTCGCACGGCCTCCAGGGCACTTCCGTTGGCCATTGACAGACCGAACTTCTGGTCTTCATGAGCAGTCGAGATGAACTCATGTGTGTGCGCCTCGACTCCGACCGTCACGCGCACCATCACTGACTGCACGACCCCTGTTCGCGAAGCGGCATCGGCTACGCGCACGATCTCCTCGAAGGAGTCAATGACGATTCGACCTACACCGACCTCAATCGCCCGCTCGATGTCGGCCATCGACTTGTTGTTTCCGTGCATGATGATCCGGTCGCCAGGCACTCCGGCGCGCACGGCGACCTCGAGCTCGCCTGCCGAGGCCACGTCGAGGCCGAGTCCTTCTTCGTGCACCCACCGAGCCACCGCCGTGGCGAGAAAAGCCTTGGCCGCGTAGTAGACGATCCCTGCCCCCGCTGCCTCGTATGCCTCGCGGTACCGACGCGCGGTGAGCCTGACCTGCTGCTCGTCGAGGACATAGAGGGGTGATCCGAACTCGGCCACGAGATCACGGCAGTCGAGGCCGGCGATCGACAGGGCCCCGCGATCGTCGCGAGAGGCATTCATCGGCCAGACATTGGATTCCACGGCGAAAGGCTAGGGCATCGACGATTACATGCGCTCGGGCGCGGAGACGCCGAGCATGGTGAGGCCGTTGAAGATGACCTGTCGGGTCGCGGCACACAGCCAAAGTCGAGCGATGTGCTCGGGATCGAGCTGCTCGTCACCGCGGGGCAGCACCCTGCAGGCGTCATAGAAGCGGTGATACGCAGTGGCGGTGTCCTCGAGATACCGGGCCACGCGATGGGGCTCGCGAAGCTCGGCCGCACCGGCCACGACTCGCGGGAACTGACCCAGGGCGCGCAGCAACTCGCCCTCGCGCTCATGCGACAGCATCGCGGGATCGAACTCCGCGCCTCGCCAGTCAATTCCGAGTTCCTCGGCATTGCGCAGGACCGAGCACACGCGAGCGTGCGCATACTGCACATAGAAGACGGGGTTGTCACTCGTGCGCTGGGTGATCACCTCGAGGTCAAGGGTCAGTGGCGAGTCAGCCGGGTACCGGATCAACGAATAGCGGGCAGCATCGACACCGACTTCCTCGACGAGATCCTCAAGGGTCACGATGTTTCCGGCCCGCTTCGAGAGCTTGACCTCCTCGCCGCCACGCACGATCTTCACGAGCTGGCCGATGAGCACCTCGACGTTGTCATCCATGTCATCGCCCGCACAGGCAGCGACGGCCCGAAGCCTGTTGACGTAGCCGTGATGATCCGCGCCGAGAAGGTACACGCAGAGGTCGAAGCCGCGATCGCGCTTGTCGACGTAGTACGCCGTGTCGGAGGCGAAGTAGGTGTACTCGCCATCGGCCTTGATCAGGACGCGATCCTTGTCATCTCCGAACTCGGTGGTGCGCAGCCAGGTTGCGCCGTCGAGCTCGAACACATGCCCTTGGCCGCGCAGCTTGTCCAGACCCTTCACGACTGCCCCGGAGTCGTGCAGGCTGCGTTCTGAGTACCAGACATCGAACTCAGTGTGAAACAGGCGCAGCACTGCCTGCTGCTGGCGCAGTTGCAGACCGTAGGCCGCCTCACGGAAGGCGATCGACTGCTCCTCCTCCGGAAGCTCGAGTATCGAGGGTTCAGCAGTGACGACCTCGGCGGCGAGATCGAGAATGTAGCCGCCGTGATAGCCGTCCTCGGGTATCGGGCGGCCATGGGCTGCTGCCATGACCGAAGCGCCGAACTTGTCCATCTGGACACCGCGGTCGTTGATGTAGAACTCCTTGGCGACGTCGGCACCGGCAGCAGCCAGGACTCGTGCGATGGCATCGCCCACGGCAGCCCAACGGGTGTGGCCGAGATGCAGCGGGCCGGTCGGGTTCGCCGAGATGAACTCGACGTTCACCGTGCGACCGGCGAGTGCAGAGCCTGTGCCATAGGCCGTCCCGGCGGTGACGATGCCGCGGGCGAGCTCGCCCTGGGCGGCATTGTCGAGTCGGATATTGACGAAGCCAGGACCTGCGATCTCGGCTGATTCGATGCCCACGGACGCGGTAAGCGCAGCGGCGAGGGCAGCGGCTAGATCGCGTGGTGGGACATCAGCCTGCTTGGCCAGCGTGAGGGCCACATTCGTGGCGTAGTCGCCGTGATCGCGATTGCGAGGTCGCTCGATATGCACCTCGTCGGGCACGGCAATGGCGAGATTATCGCGGGAGGCGAGTTCGGCCAGCGCACCGCGGACAACGACAGCAAGTTCCTCAGGAGTCACGAGGTGAGCGTAACGATCAGCAGCGCGCCGACGAACCATGGCTGCGAGCGGTCGCTCCCTTCGAAGCAAAGCGAAAGGCCCTGTCCTCTCGGAAGGGCCTTTCCCGTGGCCGACAGATCCCCCGATCGTCGGCAGGTACAGCATTCCCCGAGATCGCACTCCCAAAC
>JBPCSY010000240.1:0-4208 GCA_051006695.1 Candidatus Nanopelagicales bacterium | reverse complement strand
GCACACGGCTCACAAAGAGACCCGCTAGTCCGGGAGCCCTCGGGCTTTTGAGTCCCCATGGCACTCAACCAGGAGTTCGTCGGTCGTAGCTTTCCGCCCAGCCCGGTCTACCAGGTCGGGCGGGAGAAGATCCGCGAGTTCGCCTCCGCGATCGGCGACTCCAATCCCGTCTTCCATGACCCAGCCGCAGCGGCGGCACTCGGCTACGCCGACATCATCGCCCCGCCCACCTTCGCGATCATCGTCTCGTTGAAGGCCGTCATCGGTGTCGCCCACGACCCTGAGCTGGGCCTCGATTACACGCGCGTCGTCCATGGCGACCAGCGCTTCGTGTACACCCGGCCGATCTGCGCTGGCGATGAACTCGTCGCTACCGCCACGATCGAGAGTGCGCGCACCGTGGCCGGCAACGACATGCTCAGCGCCCGCGCAGATGTCGCGACTACATCCGGCGAGCATGTCGTCACTACGTACTCGACCATCGTCGCCCGCGCAGCCGAGGAGGCCGGTTCATGACCCCCGCCTTCGCTGACATCGAGGTCGGATATGAGCTGCCTGCCCAGGAGTTCCCGATCACCCGCGCCGATCTCGTGCGGTACTGCGGCGCCTCAGGTGACTTCAATGTCATTCACTGGAATGAGCGAGTGGCAACCTCAGTGGGTCTGCCTAATGTCATTGCTCACGGCATGTTCACGATGGCCGAGGCCGTGCGCGTGGTCACCGACTGGCTGGGTGATCCGGGTGCGCTCATCGATTACGGCTGCAGATTCACCCGCCCCGTCGTCGTGGCCGATGATGACAAGGGCGCGACGCTGACCGTCTCAGCGAAGGTCACCGAAAAGCGTGATGACAACACTGCGCTGATCACCATCACCGCATCATGTGATGACGCCACGGTCCTGGGCAAGGCCCAGGCGATCGTCCGACTGCCGTAAGCATGTCCACAGCACCTGCCGAGATCCTCGCACTCGCCGATGCACGGGCCCAGGCGCGCGCCGACAAGGATTTCGCTCGTTCCGATGAGCTCCGTGATGAGATCGCGGCTGCCGGCTGGCTCATCAAGGACACCGCTGAGGGCTATGCGCTCAGCGAGAAGCCGCCCTTTGACGTGGCACCCACCTTGGCTGCGTTGGTCGAGCAGACTTCGCGTCTCGATGCCGCACTCTGCACCATCGGCGTCATCGTCGACGCCTGGCCCGATGACCTTCGCACCTGCCTTGATGCGCTGATGGCACATGCGCCTGACGGTGCCGTGGTGATGGCGCTCGATCTCGGCAACGTCGATGGTGCCGGCCTCGTGCTGCACGAGTTCGCCATCGCGAATCCGGCCCGCATCGTCGAGTTCCACTGCGCGCAGACCCTCCAGCAGTGCGGCTGGTCGGCGGCAGTCACATCTCTTCTCCAGCTCTCGGCCTCGCGCGTGCACATCATCATGGATTTGTCCTCAGTGCTCGAGGGAGATGCGGTGACTCCGCTCGTCGCCGCGATCGACGGCCCGGTGGTCGGCGCTGCATGGAAGGGCGCGAATGTCGACGTCGATGACGCCTGGCGTTCGGTGACCGATGCCGGCCCGGGTGAGGTGGATGTGCTGCTCGGCTACTTCGCAGCACTCGATCGTGAGGCGGCTCTCGCCACACCGCCGCATCCGAAGGCGAAGTTCTACCGCAATGCCGACCTTGAGTGGTCGCTCGCGCTCCGTGCGGCGGGTGGCTCGATTGTCGTTCCGACGACCGGGCTTCCGGTGCGCCAGGACCGTCACCGCGGGTATCACGATTCGGATCTGGCATACCGCGACAAGGAGTCGCGCAAGACGTACGACCGAATCCTGCAGGCATACCGCGGTCACGACGAGATCCTGCACCGCTGATCTGTGTAGCGTGCTCCCCATGTCCACTCGCCCGGCACTCGCTGAGTTGACGACCTTTCGCATCGGTGGCCCCATTGATTCGCTGATCGTGGCGACGACGGAACTCGAGCTGATTGAGGCCGTGCGCGCTGCCGATGCGTCAGACACCCCCGTCTTGTTGATCGGTGGCGGAAGCAACCTGCTGTGCTCCGATTCCGGATTCGCGGGCACCGTGATCGCGATTCGTACTCGCGGAGTCGAGGTCGTGGAGACAGGGGCGAGCGTTCGCCTCACAGTCGCTGCTGGCGAGTCCTGGGACTCCCTCGTCGCGCGTGCTGTCGGCCATGGCTGGTCCGGCATTGAGGCCCTGTCGGGAATCCCGGGCTTGGTCGGTGCCACGCCGGTGCAGAACGTCGGTGCGTATGGCCAGGACATCTCGAATGTGATTCGCGAAGTGCGTGCCTGGGATCGACGTCACTCCTCCTTGGTCACGTTGACTTCAGCGCAATGCGAGTTCGGCTACCGCTCGAGCCTGTTCAAGTGCGAGTCGAGTCGTTTCGTGGTGCTCGAGGTCATCATCGAGCTCACTAGGGGTGATCGCGGATCAGTTGAGTATTCCCAGCTCGCACGTCAGCTCGACGTCAACGTCGGCGACGAGCTACCGCTGGCGCGTATTCGCGATGCGGTTCTCTCCCTTCGCCGTGAGAAGGGGATGGTGCTCGATGTTGACGACACGGACACCTGGAGTGCCGGCTCCTTCTTCACCAATCCGATCGTCGACGCCGTGACCGCAGCGACGGTGCCGAGCGAGTGCCCGAGGTATCCCAGTGAGTCAGGCGTCAAGCTCAGTGCAGCCTGGCTGATCGAGAACGCCGGCATCGAACGCGGCTTCCGGGTGAGCGCTGATGCGCGTGCGCGCGTGTCGACCAAGCACACTCTCGCGCTGACCAATACCGGTGGGGCAACCGCGGCTGACATGCGAGAACTCGCCGACGTCATACGCCGACGAGTTCTCGAGGTGTTCGGGATCGAGCTCGTGCCCGAGCCGAAATTAGCTGGCTTCTGACAGCAGCTTCTGCATGCGGGTGACACCTTCGGTGATGTCAGCATCACCGAGTGCGTACGACAGTCGCAGGTAGCCCGGGGTGCCGAAGGCCTCACCGGGAACGACTGCGACCTCGGCCTCGTCGAGGATGATGTTGGCCAGCTCGGCCGACGACGCGATCGTCTTGCCGCGTATCGACTTGCCGATCAGGGCCTTCACTGACGGGTAGACGTAGAAGGCGCCTTCCGGTGTCGGGCACTCAACACCGTCGATCTCGTTGAGCATCGCGACGATCAGCTTCCGGCGACGATCGAAGGCCACCTTCATCTCGTCGACCGCGGCGAGATCACCCGAGACAGCGGCGATGGCTGCGGCCTGCGCAACATTCGAGACATTGGACGTCGCATGCGACTGAAGGTTGGTCGCCGCCTTGATGACGTCAGCCGGGCCGATGAGCCATCCGACGCGCCAGCCGGTCATCGCATACGTCTTCGCGACTCCATTGACGATGACGCAGGTGTCCGCGAGACCCGGCACGAGAACGGGCATCGAGCTGAACTCGGCATCGCCGTAGACCAGGTGCTCGTAGATCTCGTCGGTGACGACCCAGATGCCGTTGGCCAGGGCCCACTCGCCGATGGCCTTCACCTCGGCGGGGGAGTAGACCGCGCCGGTCGGGTTGGACGGGGAGACGAACACGAGCACCTTGGTGCGAGGGGTGCGGGCGGCCTCGAGCTGCGCGACGGTGGCCCGGTAGCCGCTGGTCTCGTCGGTCATGACCTCGACAGGCACGCCACCTGCAAGACGAATCGCCTCGGGGTAGGTGGTCCAGTACGGAGCGGGCAGGATCGCCTCGTCCCCGGGATCGAGCAAGGTAGCGAAGGCGTTGTAGAGGGCCTGCTTGCCGCCATTGGTGACCAGCACCTGGGCAGCGGTGACCGCGTAGCCGCTATCGCGCAGGGTCTTGGCCGCGATGGCCTCCTTGAGCTCGGGCAGGCCGCCGGCAGGGGTGTAGCGGTGCATCGCCGGCACTCGACAGGCCGCCACGGCCGCATCGACGATGTAGTCAGGGGTGGGGAAGTCGGGCTCACCTGCTCCGAAGCCGATCACCGGGCGCCCGGCCGCCTTGAGGGCCTTGGCCTTGGCGTCGACCGCCAGCGTGGCTGACTCTGTGATGGAGGAGATCCGGGCGGAGATGCGTGAGGTCATGCTCCTATTGTTCCAGGCCTCCGTGACTGCGCTGATCGGGTATCCGTGCGACCGCCCGCGGGGGCGCTTCCCGTGCCCTCAGCGGGCCCGATATGCCCGATTGGACCG